>JBBIVG010000255.1:274-4849 GCA_037439865.1 Nevskiaceae bacterium | reverse complement strand
GTGTGGCAGAACCGGTGCGCACCGACCTCGATCGCGCCGTACCCCCTGATCGGGTACACCTCGAGGCTGCCGGGAACGAGTTCGCGGCGGATGTCCTTGTTGTTCGCGAACACGCTGGTAAAGCCGGCCTTGACGTCCTGGAAACCGAGGAGCCCTCCCGTGTCGTGATAGAACTCGAGGTCCGGAGTGAACCAGGACATGAGGCCTTCGATGTCGTGGGCGTTGTACGCTTCGAACATCCGCTGGTCGAGGTCGGCGACCAGGTCGCGCAACTGCCCGGCTTCGACGCCCTGCGTCGAACCGATGGACGGCAGGGTGGCCAGCAACAGCGCGACCGGCAAACGGGCAGACATGCGCACGGTGACTCTTCCTTCGGCGCATGCCGCGCCGGGACGGGGGTGCAGTACATGCTAAGCGAATCCGCCGGACGCTGCTCCCGCCCCGCCACGCAGGTAAGATCTGCGTTCTGCCCAGCCGACCCGGTCCGCCCGAGTTTCCACGATGTCATTTCTCTCGCGCCTTTTCGGTAAGTCCCAACCTGCGACCGTCGCGACGACGACGCCCGTGCCCGCCGCACCGGCGCAGCCACCGAGGCCCGATCCCGCGGCGCGCGCACGCGAAGAGGACGCGAGCCTGGCGCAGTCCCTCGCCTCGGGCGACATGGCGGCGGTCGCCAAATGGGTGACCGAAGGCAGCACGACGCAGGTTCGCCAGCGGGCGGCGCAGGCGATCACGGACCCCGAGCAGCTGCGCGAACTGATCCGCGCGACGAAGGGCGGGAAGGACAAGAGCGTCTATCGCATCCTCACGACGAAGCGCGACGAGCAGCTCGCCGAGACGCGCCGCGCCGAGCAGCTGCGCGCGGAGGTCGAGCAGGCCGCGCAGGCCGTCGCCCGGCACGCCGAGCGTCCGTACGACACGTCGTATGCAGCGACGCTCGGGCAACTCGAGTCGCGCTGGCAGAAGGTCGCAGGGCACGCGACCGAGGAGCTTCGGGCGGAAGTGAGCGCGCAGCTCGAACGTGCCCGAGACGTGATCGAGCAGCACCGCAGGGCGCAGGAAGCAGAAGCGGAACGGCAGCGCGCAGCGGCGCAGTCGGCCGCCGAGGCGCGACAGCAGCGCGAACTCGAGGTGCAGGCCGAGCGGTCGGCCGCCGAGGAACGGATCCACGCGCAAGAGGCGGAGCGCCAGGCCGAACGGCAGGCCGCGCAGGCCAAACGCGAAGCGGACGCCGCAGCCGTGCGTGAGCTCGTGAAGCTGCTGCGGCAGGCCGAGGCGGCCCTCGAGCGCGGTGGGACGGCCCGCGCCACCCGGATGCGCGCCGAGATCGCGGAGCAGCTGCCGCAGGCGCCTGCCCTGCCCGGCTGGTATGCAACCCAGCTGGAGCGGCTCGATTCGCGCATCGCGGAACTGAAGGACTGGAAGACCTTCACGGTCGTGCCGAAGCGCGGAGAACTGCTGCAGCAGATGCAGGCCCTCATCGGGGCGGAAGTCTCGCCGGAGGAACTCGCCGACCGGATCCGCCGGCTGCGCGCCGAATGGCGGACGCTGCACCGAGGCGCGGGCAACGACCCGACCCCCGAGATGGAGCAGTTCGAGGAAGCGGCGAAGCGCGCCTTCGAACCGTGTCGCGACCACTTCGCGAAGCAGGCGGCGGTCCGCAAGGAAAACCAGGCGCGTCGCGAGGCGCTGCTCGAACGGCTCGCCGCTTTCGTCGCCGAGCAGTCCGGCGAGAACCCCGACTGGCGCGCAGTCCGCCAGGTCCTGGCCGAGGCGCGTCGCGAGTGGCGCGAATACGCGCCGGTGGACCAGTCCGTCGTGAAAGCGCTGCAGGCGCGTTTCCACGAACTCATCGGCGGCCTGCAGAAGCGCCTCGATGCCGAATTTGCCCGCAACCTCGAAGCACGACGCGCTCTGGTAGCCCGGGCCGCCGAACTCGCCACTGCCGAGGACGCGCGCGCGGCCACGGACGAAGTGAAGCACCTGCAGCAGAACTGGAAGAGCGTCGGGCCCGTGCCGCGAACCGAGGACAACGCGCTGTGGGAGGAATTCCGGCGTCACTGCGACGCCGTCTTCCAGCGCAGCGCGCAGGAATCGGCGACGCAGGCCGCGGCCGCGGAAACCGAGCGTCGCGCGAGCGAAGTCCAGCGTCGTGAGCGTGCGGATGCCGCACGCCGCGGCTGGAGCGACCTGTTCGCCGCGGCCGGACGTGTCCGCGAATATGCGCTGGCAACCGCCCTCGGTCGGTCAGCCGCCGAGTGCGAAGCCCTCGGCACGGGCGCAGCATCCGCCCTGGCGAACCTCGAGCATGCCCCGAAACCCGCGCGGGCTGTGCTCGAGCAGCAGATGATCCGCATCGCGGCCGGCGACGTCAGTGCCGACCTTGCCGCGAACGAGGCCGCGCTGCGCCTGCTATGCGTGCGGGCCGAACTGATGGCCGACCTGGAATCGCCGCTGGCGGACGTACCGCTGCGCCGCGAATACCAGATGAAGCGCCTCGTCGAGTCCATGGGACAGGGCGGACGCGTGACGCCGGCCCAGCTCGACGAGCTCACGCTCGAATGGCTTGCCGTCGGGCCCGTCGAGACTGCGGTCCACGAGCCGCTGCTCGCGCGCCTCGTGCGGTGTCGCGGCGTCAGGGCGCCATCGTCTCCGCGTTGATTTCCCAGCCGGCCTCGATGCCGCCCGGCAGCATCTGTCCGCGGTCCTCGCCGACCTCGGTGTCGATGAGCCGGTTGAGCTTCTCGTTCATCGCCATCAGCAACTCGCCATTCCGCCCGCGGTCCATCGCGAGGTTCTCCATCTCGAGCGGGTCCGACGCACGGTCGAACAACTCGACGTCGTTGACGCGATAGAGGGCCTCGAGCGTCGTCGGGCGGTTGTGCTGCTTCGGCGAGAAGTAGCGCGAGAAGACGTACTGCCCGTCGTAAACCGAGCGCACGGCCCCGCGCTTCATGAGGCTTGGCACCAGGCCCGCTTCCTTCAGCTTCTTCGGGTCACCACCCTGCTGCATGTACGCGACGGCCTCGAGCAGGTAGTCGCCGTCCAGGTACGCGAACATGTTGTAGTTGAAGAGCACGGCGCCGCGCACCGCGTCGACCCGCGCTTCGGCCGGATTGGCGAGCAACGGCGAGAAGTCCTTGCCCGGCAGCCCCCGGGCGATCGCGTCCCGGCGCGCGGGCTCGGCGCCCGTCATGGCGACGAGCGTCGGCGCGAGGTCGACGTGCGACGTGAGCGCCGGGCACCGCCTCCCACCCGGGTGCGCCGGGTGACGGATGAGCAGCGGCACGTTGTTCTGCTCGCGATAGGCGACGGCGCCCTTGGCGTGCAGCTGGTGCGCTCCGTCCATGTCGCCGTGGTCCGCCGTGAGCACGATGATCGTCTTGTCGGTGAGCCCCGCGGCGTCGAGTTCGGCCAGCACCGACGCGATGTTGCGGTCCGCATCGCGCAGGCAGTTGAGGTAGTAGTTGTGGCGGCGCCGCCAGCGGTCGAATTCGCTCGGGATGTGACCGACGAGCGCGTCGTGCGACTTGAGGAAATCCACGTGCGCCGGCGGCCGCCCCGGTGCATCGAGCGGCTGGAAGTGGTTCGCCGGCAGCTCGAATGGCCACTGCCGCGCGTACAGCGGGTCGACCGGGTCGCGGGCGACGTGCGTGATGCCGCGCGCCGCCTGCACCGGAGTGCCCGGCGCATCGGTGTCGTAGAACATCACGTCGTGCGGGTTGACGAGATTGACCGCCAGGAACCAGGGCTTGTGCGCCGCGGCCAGCTCGCGGCCCTTGCCCCGCAGCCAGCTGCCGGCCATCGCCGCGATGACGCCGTCGTGCAGGTAGCCGCCCTGCGTGTGGGCGATGATGTCTCCGACGCCGAAATAGTCGGAGAAGCCGTAGTCCTCCATCTCCTGCGTGAAGATCTTCGTCGGGCTGCCGAGCTCGTTGACCGTCTCGAACTCCTTGGTGAGATGCCACTTGCCCTTGTAGGCCGTGTAGTACCCCGCCTCGCGCAGCATGTCCCCGACGGTGCGGGTGTCGGTGGACAGGCTCTGGATCCAGGGGAAGTTCGTGTTGTCGAACATCCGCGTGTGCTGGATGTGCTGGCCGGTGTAGAGCACCGACCGGCTCGGCGTGCAGACGCAGGAGTTGATCGTGTGGTTGGTGAACGTCGTGCCTTCGCGCGCGAGTCGCTCGTGCGCCGGCAGCGGGAAGCCATCGGGCAGCTCACCGGGTCGGAAGAACCGCTCCTGGTCGGTCAGGATGAACAGGATGTTGTACGGTTGCCGGCCGCCACCCAGGGTCACCTGACCGGTCGTCGACGCGTGGGCTGCGGGTGTCCCGGACGCGAAGCCGCTTGCCGCGACTCCCACGCTCGTCGCGGCGCCCACGAGAAATTCCCTGCGGGAGATGCCCTGCGGTTCGAAGTCACTGGCCACGCCGCTACTCCTCTGTTGCATGCCGACGGCACCCGCCCACGAGCCGAGCCCCGCCGTCCCGCTTGGACGACGCGGCAGACACTTGGTTCCGTCACCGGTGAAGCGACCTGGAGCCGACGCCGGACTCAGGTAACGCGGTCGCCACC
>JBBIVG010000255.1:0-236 GCA_037439865.1 Nevskiaceae bacterium | reverse complement strand
CAGCCTCCGAGAAACCGAGGCGCCGATAGAGACCGAGCGCCACGGTATTGCTCTCATAGACGAAAAGCGAGCACTCGCGCGTCCCGAGCGCCGACGTGCCAACCTCGTACAGCTCCCGCACCAGCCGGCGACCCGCGCCGCGGCCGCGCAACGGCGGCGCGACGACGAGCCGCCCGAGATGACACCGCCCCGCGCGGAGGTAGTACTGGCCAAAGGCGCAGAGGCTCCCGTCCGGC
>JBBIVG010000254.1:0-4878 GCA_037439865.1 Nevskiaceae bacterium | reverse complement strand
CGAGGCCGGCGACATCGATGCGCTCAGCAACCTCGGCGTGCTGTACGAGAAAGGGTCCGGCGTGGAGCAGGACAAGGTCCTCGCGCTTGCGCTGTACAACGTGTCGGTGGCGCTCGATTCGAACAAGAACGGCACGGCCGCGGCGAATCGCCAGGGCCTCGCGAACCGCATGTCGCTGGACGACGTCCAGAAAGCGCTTGCTCTGACGAATGAACTGCTCAAGCCCAACCAGCTGAAGACCGGCCTCCAGGCCCAGTGGCGGGCGAAGAAGTAGCCGCAACTTCGCTGCGGACGACGTTCGGTCGGCGCGCGCGGATCACCTCACTGGCTCGTGCGGGTCCCGTGGGAAGTGGCGTCGCACCCACTCACGGGTTTCCTTGTCCTGCTCGAGCACGATCTCGTTGCTCGAGCCGTAGGCGCCCTCGAGCCAGCTGGCCTTGGTCACCGGCTGGCCGCGAACACGCAGGTCCTCGGCGATCGGGTCGCCACGCAGCCACTCGGGGAGGTCGGGCGCATTGGTGTCACTCACGTTCGGTGTCTCCACGGTCCGGACCAGCGCAGTGGGAGATTGATCAAGTCCAGAAGTTATCAATTATTACGGATTGTTCCACTGGCGCGCCGGTGAGGAAAATGACTGTGGAGCCCGTGCGACGCGGTGTCCTTCGAGACAGGACCAGGACGGTCACCGACGCTCGCAGGGCAGGCAAAGGCCAGTTTGCACAAGGAGGGCAACATGCGGATCAACAGGTTCAGGATCGTTACATCGGCGCTCGTGGCTGCGGCCGCGATTCTCGTGGCAGCGCCGGTCGGTGCCGGGGGGGCGGCGTCGGGAGCCATCAAGCTGGAGGGCGCCTGGATTGCCAGGGTGATCGAGGTGCCGGGCGGGCAATGGACGTACGTGGCGTCACCCGATGCATCGGGACGCCGCGCAACGGCTCACGGCTCGATCGATGTGGGACTCGCGGCCGGAGCGCCTTTCGTCGCCGAGTCCACGACCCCGCTCCTGATCGAGGTGAAGATGACCAGCCCGACCACGGCTGATTTCAACTCGATCTGGTATGGCGTGAACAAGAAAAGCGTCGGCCCGCTCAGCGCGGAGGTGGTCTACATCGGCATGAACCACGGCACGATGCAGTACGTGGGACCGGACAAGGCGATCGGCACGCACAACATCGGGTTCTACCTGCCCGCGCAGGACGCAGACCACGACGGCCTGCCCGATCCGGGCCAGGTGCCGCTCTTCTCGGTGACCGTGCACACGAACGAGACACGCCTCCCGCTCTACATGGAGTGATGGCGCGGTCGCGCGGATTGAGTTTCTTCCGGCCCTCTCCCGCGAGGGCCGGACTCTTTTCCAGGGTGACTTCCCACCGGTGCTCGCGGTGGCGCTGCTCCAACCCCGGAGTTCGCAAGGGCGGCCGGCGTGGGCGACCGAATCGCCATGGCTGCAAGTAGCCTGTAAGCTCGACGATGATGCGAACCCTGATCCTCTCGCTGTTGGCCAGCGTGCCGCTCGTCTCGTCGGTCGTTGCCGCGGAATTAACCCCGGAGCAGCAGGCCATCTGGCAGCTGGAGGAGGTGTACTGGCGTGCCGTCCAGGCCGGCGACGTGGACACCTATCTCACGCTCTGGCACCCGGATTTCGTCGGCTGGCCGTGCTTCGCGTGGGAGCCGTCGGACAAGACCCGGATCGGCGAGTGGGTGAAGGACATCCGCGACAACCACTGGAAATTCACCTATCAGCTGAAGCCATATTCAGTGCGGCTGTACGGTGACGTCGCGACGGTGCTCTACGCTGCCGAGTACTCCTACGACTACGGCGACGGGACGAAAAGTGGCGTCGGCATCTGGCGCAAGTTCACGCACACGTGGAAGCAGACCGACGGCCACTGGCAGATCATCACCGGCATGTGCGCGGCGCAGGAGCCCGTGAAGGCCCCGCGGGGCTGATCCAACCGCTCATTTCGAGGCCGCCGGTGGTTGGGTCTCGTTCATGAACTCGACCAGGTACTGCTTCCAGACCGCTGCCGCCGTGTGCGTGCCGTGGCCGCGCGTCTGGTCGCTGATGGGCAACAGCACGAAGCGACAGCGCGGCATCTTCTTCGCCAGGGCCTCGGCGATGCCGAGCTCGGGCGGGTTGATGAAGTCGTCCGCCGAGTTGATGTAGAGCACCGGGACCGCGATGCGATCGAGGTGCGGGCTCGGGTCGTAGTTCCGGCTGGCGTCGAGGTAATAGATCATGTTGTTCGCGTCGGTCCGCGCCATGGCCTTTTCGACGTAGTTGTCGACATACGCTTCCGCCGCGGCGCGAGTCGGCGCGGCCTTCTGCGCCTGCAGCGGGCTCAGGCCCATGATCATCAGCATCTCGTTCGCGGTCCGCAGGCCCTGCACGGGCTGCGTCGTGTACTCGCCGTTCTGCCACGCCGGGTCGAGCTTGACCGCCTGGATCGCCATGTAGCGCATCATCCGGTTGCGCCCGGCGATGGCCGTCGGCAGGCACGCGAGCGGGACGAGTCCGTCGGCGAAGCCCGGATAAGTCGTGCCCCAGACGAAGGTCTGCATGCAACCCATCGAGGTGCCGAGGATCAGGCGGAGGTGTTCGACGCCGAGGCCTTCGACCAGCATCGAGTGCTGGCTCCGGACCATGTCGTCGTAGTCGTAATGGGGGAAGCGGGCATGCAGGCCGTCGGAGGGCCTCGACGAGGCGCCGTGACCGATGTCGTCCGGCAGGATGAGGTAATAGCGCGTGATGTCGAGCGGCTGGCCCGGCCCGAAGAGTTCGTTCGAGAAGATCGGGTTGAGCAGGGTGTGCCGCTCGCCGCCCGTACCGTGCAGGAGCAGGATGGCGTTGTCGATGCGTCCGGCGATGTTCCGGTGCGGCGTGCCGAGCGTGACGTAGTGCAGCCTGAGCTCGGGCAGCGTCTCACCGGTCCCGAAGCGGAAGTCGCGGATCGTGAACGTGCCTTCCTGCACGGGCCACGAGGCGGGCGCCTGCGCCATCGCGGCGACCGATGCAAACAGGCCGAGCGCCGCCACGACGCGAGCGAGTTGACGCATACGAGCTACTCCTCGAAGGGACGGAGAACGTAACGGGCGAGTGTGGGGAATGCCTGGGGCGGAGTGCAAGCGCCCGCCGCGCCATGCGCGCGGCGGGCTCGAGGGGCGGACCTCCGCTCGGAGGAGGATCCAACGCGCTCCGCGCCCCCATGCCCCATGCCAGTGGGCCTTGCACGGGGAAGTCGCTAACCTTGTATCCCTGCAGCCGAATTGCGGCTGTGAGGGGGATCACAACATGGAACTCGCGGGCTGGGTACAGGACCTCGCGGTCAACCTCGTCGCTTCGCTCATCTTCCTGGCGGTCGGCTTCGCGATCGGCAAGTGGCGGACACGACGACAGCTCTACGGCCGCAACCTCGAGCAGTACGACTTCTATCCCTTCGTTGCCGACGCGCAGGGGTTCCCGCAGTTCAGTCTCGAGCTGTTCCAGCGCGGCGTGGCGCACCTGCTGAAGCATCCGGACCCGACGGCGGCGAACCAGGTGATCCTGCTCGGCGAGCAGAACGGCGTGCGCTACCAGCTCGGGGCCGAGGCGCTCGCCGCGTACGAACGGCTCTATGCCCGGCACCAGGGCCAGAAGATCATGCAGGACAGCAGCGAGTACCTCGAGAATTACCGGCGGGTGGTACGGCTGCTGGGCGGAACGTTCCGCGAAATGGGCATCGAGATCCTGCTGCACGATCTCGTGAACCCGACGCGCTCCATCACGGCCATCGCGAGCGGCGAGGTGACCGGGCGCAGCGAGGGCATGGGCACGACGACGCTGGTGATCGACCTGAAGCGACGGCGCATGCTGAACCAGGACAAGCTCAACTATGGCCTCGCGATCGGCGCGCGGCGTTTCAAGTGCACGACCATCCCCATCGTGCGCGAGCCGCACGGCGTGGTGGGCGCCATCTGCATGAACATCGACACGAACTACATTCGCGACCACGTGCTCGCCTCGCGCGAGGCGACGGAGGAATTCTTCCGTCGTTACTGCGCGACGGACATGCAGCTCGACGAGAACATCCTGAGCCGGCCGGAATACGAGAAGGCGCTGGCCGGGAAGCGGCACTGGCGCGATGAGGCCGCGACTCCGCAACTGGCCTCGTAGCGCGGCGCATCGTCCTGCAATGCAGCAATTGCTTCGGCTCCGCGAAGCGCGATTTCCGTTGCGGAGCGCAGCGACCGGGAGCAATGTACGGCGGCGCCGGCCACTTGCGGGCTGGCCGGACCATTCGAATAAATCGACAACGACGCGGGGAGAATCGCCATGACGATGCATCTGTCGCGGATCGCGACCCGGAGTCCGCTTGCCCTTGGTGCAGTGCTCGCGCTGCAGTTGACCGTCGCGGGGCCAGCCTTCGCCCAGGACGCGGTCAAGGCCGATCCAAAGCATTACTCGGTGGAGTTCGAGAACGCCGACGTGCGCGTGCTGAG
This sequence comes from Nevskiaceae bacterium, assembly GCA_037439865.1. Taxonomy (GTDB): domain Bacteria; phylum Pseudomonadota; class Gammaproteobacteria; order Steroidobacterales; family Steroidobacteraceae; genus RPQJ01. The sequence continues at coordinate 399 of JBBIVG010000254.1, read as the reverse complement.
GATCCATTACGGGCCGCACGAGAAGTCCGTGATGCACGAACACCCGGACGCCGTGGCCGTGTACCTGACGGACGGCAAGGTGAAGATGACGATGCCGGACGGCAAGTCCGCAGAGGTCGATGCCAAGGCCGGGAAGGCGGCGTTCACGCCCGCCGGGAAACACCTGCCCGAGAACATGGGCGACAAGCCGTTCGAGCTGGTGCTGGTCGAATTGAAGAAGGCCGCAGGGAAGTAGAGGCCGTCAAGCCGTCGGCCCGCGCTCGAGGGTTTCCGCGGGCGCGGGTTCGATTCGTGGGGAGCGCATGAGCAGCGAGCCAGGTCAACGTAGCCGCGACGGCTGGCCGAGGTATTACACCGTCGTCCTGCTGCTCTTCGCGGCGGTCTTCATCTCCTATCTCG
>JBBIVG010000253.1:0-4891 GCA_037439865.1 Nevskiaceae bacterium | reverse complement strand
GCATTCGAGGATTCGCGCATGAAATTCGACGTGCGCTATTACCTCGTCGCCATTCTCTTCATCGTCTTCGACCTCGAGATCGCTTTCCTCTTTCCATGGGCCGTGGCGCTCGATTCCATCGGCGTCGTGGGGCTCGCGGCGATGGGCGTGTTCCTGCTCGTGCTGGTGGTCGGATTCATCTACGAGTGGAAGAAGGGGGCGCTGGAATGGGACTAGACGCCACGGCCCGCGAAGAGATGCCGGAGCGGGGCGCCTTCGTCACGACCGTAGACGCGGTGATGAACTGGGCCCGCACGGGCTCGATGTGGCCGATGACGTTCGGCCTCGCCTGCTGCGCGGTGGAGATGATGCACGCCGGTGCCGCGCGCTACGACCTCGACCGCTTCGGTATCGTGTTCCGTCCGAGCCCGCGCCAGTCCGACGTGATGATCGTGGCCGGCACGCTCGTGAACAAGATGGCGCCGGCGCTGCGCAAGGTCTACGACCAGATGCCCGAGCCGCGCTGGGTCATCTCGATGGGCTCGTGCGCGAACGGCGGCGGCTATTACCACTATTCGTACGCGGTGGTGCGCGGCTGCGATCGCGTGGTGCCGGTGGACGTGTACGTGCCGGGCTGCCCGCCCACGGCCGAAGCGCTGCTGTACGGGCTGATCCAGCTGCAGAAGAAGATCCACCGCACGATGACGATTGCCCGCTGAACCCCGATGAGCCAGACGCTCGAACAACTGGCCGAGTCGATCTCGGCGCGATTCGCGGACAAGGTCACGCGCGTGCCGTCGCGCTGCGGGGAGCTTACGTTCGAGGTCGAGGCCGCGAGCCTGCGCGAGGTGTGCTGCGCGCTGCGCGACGAGCCGGAGTGGAAGTTCGAGCAGCTGATCGACCTTACGGGCGTGGACTACCTGAGCTATGGCCAGGTCGAGTGGACGACCGAATCGGCGACGTCGAGCGGCTTCAGCCGCGGCCGCACCGGGAAACCGGTGACCTTCCACGCGGGCGCGATCGACGTCGAGCCGTCGGCGACCGAGGGTGCCACGGGTGCACGTCGCTTTGCCGCCGTCTATCACCTGCTGTCCGTGACGCACAACCGCCGGCTGCGCCTGCGCGCGTATTGCGCCGACGCCGACGCGCCGCTGCTCGATTCCGTGGTCGAGATCTGGAAGTCCGCCGACTGGTTCGAGCGCGAGGCCTTCGACCTGTACGGCATCATGTTCCGGGGCCACCCCGACCTGCGCCGCCTGCTCACCGACTACGGCTTCGTCGGCCACCCGTTCCGCAAGGATTTCCCGCTCACCGGCAACGTCGAGGTGCGCTACGACCCCGAGAAGGGACGCGTGGTGTACGAGCCGGTGAGCATCGAGCCGCGCACGCTCGTGCCCCGCGTGATCCGCGAGGACAACCGCTACGAGGCCGCGCTGAAGGACGCGCCGAAACATGGCTGAGATCCGCAGCTACACGATGAACTTCGGCCCGCAGCACCCGGCGGCGCACGGCGTGCTGCGCCTCGTGCTCGAGATGGACGGCGAGGTCGTGCAGAAGGCGGACCCGCACATCGGCCTGCTGCATCGGGCGACGGAGAAGCTCGCCGAGTCGAAGCCGTTCAACCAGTCCATCGGCTACATGGACCGGCTCGACTACGTCTCGATGATGTGCAACGAGCACGCCTACGTGATGGCCATCGAGAAGCTGCTCGGGATCGAGGTGCCTCTGCGCGCCCAGTACATCCGCGTCATGTTCGACGAGATCACGCGCGTCCTGAACCACCTGATGTGGCTCGGCGCGCACGGACTCGACATCGGCGCGATGACGGTGTTCCTGTACTGCTTCCGCGAGCGCGAGGACCTGATGGACTGCTACGAGGCGGTCTCCGGCACGCGCATGCACGCGACGTACTACCGGCCGGGCGGCGTCTACCGCGACCTGCCGGATTCCATGCCGAAGTACCAGCCGTCGCGCTGGAAGTCGCAGAAGGACGTGGACCGGCTGAACGAGCGCCGCTCGGGCACGATGCTCGACTTCATCGACGACTTCACGGGCCGCTTTCCGGCCTGCGTGGACGAGTACGAGACGCTGCTCACCGACAACCGCATCTGGAAGCAGCGCACGGTCAACATCGGCGTGGTGACGCCGGAGCGCGCGCTCAACCTCGGCTTCACGGGCCCGATGCTGCGCGGCTCAGGTCTAGCCTGGGACCTGCGCAAGAAGCAGCCGTACGAGGTGTACGGCCAGGTGGATTTCGACATCCCGGTGGGCGTGAACGGCGACTGCTACGACCGTTACCTCGTGCGCGTCGAGGAAATGCGCCAGTCGAACCGGATCATCAAGCAGTGCGTGGACTGGCTGAAGGCGAATCCGGGTCCCGTCATGGTGGACGACCACAAGATCGTCCCGCCGACGCGCGAGCAGATGAAGGGCGACATGGAATCGCTCATCCATCACTTCAAGCTCTTCACCGAGGGCTACTGCGTGCCGGAGGGCGAGGCGTACGCGGCGGTCGAGGCGCCGAAGGGCGAGTTCGGCATCTACCTCGTGTCCGACGGCGCGAACAAGCCGTACCGGCTGAAGTGCCGCGCGCCGGGCTTTCCGCACCTCGCCGCGCTCGATGAGATGGTGAACGGCCACATGCTGGCCGACGTGGTCGCCGTGATCGGCACGGCGGACATCGTGTTCGGGGAGATCGACCGGTGAGCGAGACGACGCACGCGGTAGAAGACGGGGTGCTGTCGGAGCACGTGCGCGAGGAAATCGACCACTGGGTGGCGAAGTTCCCGCCGGACCGCAAGCGCTCGGCCGTGATCTCCGCGCTGCACGCCGTGCAGCACGAGAAGGGCTACCTCACGCAGGAATCCATGGACGCGGTCGCCGCCTACCTCGGCCTGCCCCCGATCCAGGTCTACGAGGTCGCGAGCTTCTACTCGATGTTCGAGACCCGGCCCTGCGGCCGTCACCACATCTCGGTCTGCACCAACATCTCCTGCATGCTGTGCGGGGGCGAGGAGATTCTCGGGCACGTCGAGAAGCGCTTGGGCATCAAGGTGGGCGAGAGCACTCCCGACGGGCGCTTCTACCTGAAGAAGGAGGAAGAGTGCCTGGCCGCGTGCAACGGCGCGCCGATGATGATGGTCGACCACGTCTACTTCGAGAACCTGACGCCGGAGACGGTGGACAGGATCCTCGACGAGCACAAGTAGGAGTCGCCCCGTGACCGACTGGAGCGATCGCCTCAACCTCGTCTGCTTCGAGCCGCTCAAGTACGAGCGGCCGTGGGAACTCGAGACCTACCTCAGGATCGGCGGCTACGAAGCCTGGAAGAAGATCCTCGCCGAGAAGCCCCCGCGCGAGCAGGTCATCGAGATGGTCAAGGCCTCCGGCCTGCGCGGACGCGGCGGCGCGGGCTTCCCGACCGGTCTCAAGTGGTCGTTCATGCCCCGCAGCGCGCCGGTGCAGAAGTACGTCGTCTGCAACTCGGACGAGAGCGAGCCGGGCACTTGCCACGACCGCGACATCCTGCGCTACAACCCGCACGCGCTGATCGAGGGGATGGCGATCGGCGGCTACGCGATGAACGCAACGGTTGGCTACAACTACGTCCGCGGCGAATTCATGGCGGAGCCGATTCCGCGCTTCGAGGCGGCGCTCAAGCAAGCGTATGCGGCAGGCCTGCTCGGCAAGAACCTGCTCGGCTCGGGCGTGGACTTCGACCTCTACACGTTCATGGGCGCGGGCGCCTACATCTGCGGCGAAGAGACCGCGCTGCTCGAGTCGCTCGAGGGCAAGCAGGGCCGGCCGCGCTTCAAGCCGCCGTTCCCGGCGAACTTCGGCCTGTACGGCAAGCCGACCACGATCAACAACGCGCAGAGCTTCGCGTCCGTCCCGACGATCCTGCGCAAGGGGCCGGAGTGGTTCGCCAGCCTCGGGCCGCAGAATTCCGGCGGCACCGTGATCTTCTCGGTCTCGGGCCACGTCGCGAAACCGGGCAACTTCGAACTGCCGCTCGGCATCCCGTTCAAGGACCTGCTCGAGATCGCGGGTGGCGTGCGCGGTGGACGCAAGCTGAAAGCCGTGATTCCCGGCGGATCGTCGGTCCCGGTCGTGCCGGGTGAGGCGATGCTCGGGGTCAACATGGACTACGACTCGCTGCGCAAGGTGGGCTCGGCGATCGGATCGGCGGCGGTCATCGTCATGGACGAGACCACGGACATGGTGCGCGTGCTCGAACGGCTCTCGCGCTTCTACCACATGGAATCCTGCGGCCAGTGCACGCCGTGCCGCGAAGGTACGGGCTGGCTCAACCGCACGCTGAGGCGGATCGTAGCGGGGCAGGGCAGGAAGGAAGACGTGGACATGCTGGTCAGCGTCGCCAACAACATCGAGGGCCACACGATCTGCGCGCTGGGCGACGCGGCGGCGTGGCCGGTGCAGAGTTTCGTGAAGCATTTCCGGCACGAGTTCGAGTACTACGTCGAGCACGGCCACAGCATCGTCGAGGCGCGCGGCCGCGCGGCGTGACGGCATGAGCGAAGAGCTGGTCAACATCGAGGTCGACGGCGTCCCGGTCAAGGCGCGCAAGGGCGCCATGATCATCCACGCCACGGACGCGCACGGCGCCTACGTGCCGCGCTTCTGCTACCACGAGAAGCTGTCGATCGCCGCGAACTGCCGCATGTGCCTTGTCGAGGTCGAGAAGGCGCCGAAGCCGCTGCCGGCCTGCGCGACGCCCGTCTCGGAGGGCATGAAGGTCTTCACCAAGTCGCCGAAGGCCATCGCGGCCCAGAAGGCGACCATGGAGTTCCTGCTCATCAATCACCCGCTCGATTGCCCGATCTGCGACCAGGGTGGCGAGTGCGAGCTGCAGGACCTCGCGGTGGGATTCGGCCGGGACGTCGCGCGCTAC
>JBBIVG010000252.1:0-4894 GCA_037439865.1 Nevskiaceae bacterium | reverse complement strand
TGAGCGAGATGCCGCATGGCGGACTCAAGCGCTCGGGCTACGGGAAGGACCTTTCCATGCACGCGCTCGAGGACTACACCGTCGTCCGGCACGTGATGGCGAAGCTGTAGCCGAAGAGGGGACGCTACCCTTTTCGCTTCGGCCGCGAATTGGGACGCGCCCCCTCTCTCACTCTCTTGTCATCAAACTTTCACGGACCAGTCACCGTTCCGACTCGCTGGTCCGGCAACCTTCCGTCCGTCAGCTGCGTTCCACCCCCGGATGCTCCTGACCGCCTGAGGGACCGGCGAGAGGCAGCGTCAGCCGACAGACGGCAGCAAGGACGGATGCGTTAAGTCCTCGAACTGGCCCCCAACGCCGGGGCAGGGACCCGCTCCTGCTCCGGCTTTCTTTTCTCAACCGTACAGCGGACGCTCTAGACGAGCAGTCGGTCGATCATCCGCTGCGCCTGGCCGAGGTAGCCACCACCGAAGAGATTGAGGTGGTTGAGTACGTGGTACAGGTTGTAGAGCGTACAGCGCTCATCCGCACCGGGCTCGAGCGGCCACGTCGCCTCGTACGCCGCATAAAACGACGCACCGAATCCCCCGAACAGCCTTGTCATCGCGATGTCGGCCTCGCGATCGCCGAAATACACGGCGGGATCGAAGATCACGGGCTGTCCCGATGCGTCGGCCGCCCAGTTGCCACCCCAGAGATCGCCATGCAGCAGTGACGGCACGGGCCGGTAGCCCTCGAAGAATGCGTTCACCCGTTCGCAGAGCAGCGCCCCGCGGTCAGTGAGCCGCCCGCCGAAACCGTTCCGCTCGGCAAGCGAAAGCTGGAACGCCAGGCGCCGCTGCGTGAAGAATCGCACCCAGTCGCGGTCCGGGGTGTTGTGCTGCGGGGTGCTGCCGATCGTGTTGTCGCGATGCCAGCCGAACTCGCTGGCGACCACGCGATGCTGTCGAGCGAGTCGTTCTCCCAGCAACGACTCGCAACGTGCCGACGATCCGCCGAATTCGATCCACTCCAGCGCCAGGAAGGCGCGGTCGCCGCCGACACCACACCCAAGGACGTGCGGCACACGCACAGCCTTGGCGGAGGCCAGTTCACGAAGCCCGTCCGCCTCGGCCTCGAACATCGAGAGCCGGTCCACCGCGGCCAGCTTCACGAACAACGGCCCCTCCGGGCTCGGCCAGCGCACGCACTCGTTGATGCTTCCACCGCCGACAGCGGATTCCGGTCCGGCCGCAACGTGGCGGCCGGTCGCAGCAGACAGCGCCGCCGCGAGACTTTTCAGTCGGGATTTCACGTGCTCATGCCTGCCCATGCGGGCCCCAGCTGCACGCTCAGGTCGGCGCGACGAATCGCTGCAGCACCAGCGTCAGGAAGAAGCACGCCAGCGCCACGATCGCGGTGACGGGCTGTCCCGCTGTCGCGATGACAACCGCGTCCCACAGGCAGATTCCGGCCAGCAGATTGCCAACGGCGCGCGGCACGTCGCCGGGTCCGCGACGCTTGAGGAAGGACAGCGAGTAGAGCATCCAGCCCGCAAGAATCACCCAGAGCCCCGCAACGAGCGCGCTGGCAACCGCAGCGCGCGCCCCCCACAGGATCGGGAGCGCGAGGAACGCGAGCGGCCACAGGTTCGCGACGCGGCCGAGATGCTCCTGCTTTGCGATGTACGTGAGCCCGATCAGGTAGGCGAGCAGCAGCAGCGCCATCGCCAGCACGGCGCCCGGCGGGTCAGTCACGATCGCGTACGCCGCGGTGACGTACACCAGCATCCTGCAAAGCCCCATGATCAGCGGGCTCAGGGCATTGCGCTTGTGGTGAAGGTCGTAGAAGACGATCGTCGCGGCGAGTACCGCGCCGGCTGCGAGCGGTCGCCACGCGGTTCCGTCGTCGAATCCGTAGCCGACCCACGCGAGCAGCAACGACCCGCCCGCGAGCATGCCGAACCCTGCTACGAACACGGCCGGCGCACTGACGCGTCCCGCAGGGATTGGCCGCTCCGGCCGGTGTTGCGCGTCGAAATCGCGGTCGAAGGCGTCGTTCAGGTACATGCCGGCGACGTAGCAGAGCGAGAGTGCCAGCAGCAGCCACGGCACGCGCTCGTCCCCGACCGCGCCGCCCGCCAGCACGACACCCGCGAGCGTGTTCGTCCACACCGTCGGCAGATTGGACACCCGCCCGAGGGCCAATGCGTCCGCCCACCTCACTCGAGCACCTCGCGTGTCCACTCGAGCTCGCGGGCAATCGCCTCCTCGATTGGTACGTCACGGTGCCGGGCCGGCAGGACCGACCACGTATAGGTCTCGACCTCGAGATGTTCCGACCGCGCGCGATGCCGATGCAGCTCGAGCACCTCGCGCACGAACGGCTGCGTGGACGAGAAGAGGTCGAGTGCCTCGAAGAACACCGGCACGTGGAAGTGGATGCGCCACTCGCCGGCTCCATCCCGCCAGTTTCTCGACTGCAGCGCCTGGTCCAGGTCAGGGTAACGGACCAGCGCCCCGGCACGACGCTCCACGACCTGGTGCAGGTAGACCGCGTCGGCGAACCCTTCGAGCACCGTCGCAGCCGCCTCCGTGACGTTCGCGACGCGAAGGCCCGCGGTGACCTGGATTTTCGCGACCTCGACGCCGTCCGCCTCGAGCAGGTCGAAACACCTCGACGCATCCTCGAATTCGACGGCCGCGTGGCACAGGTCGATGCACACGCCGAGATGACTCCGCAATGCGCGCTCGGCCTCGGGCCGCTCGAGGCCCGTTAGTTCCGCAAACCGCAACACCGACGATTTGGCGAACAGTTGCTCCGTGAAAAAGCGCACCGTCTCGTCGATCGTCTCGAGGAAGCAGCATGGCTCCGGCTCGAGGGCGAGCACGATGCGGCGCCCGGTGCCACGCTCCACGGCCACGAGATGCGCCGCATGCCGCAGCAGCCGCTCCACGATCAGCCCGACGTCGCCTGCCGTCGCGGCATTGGGCTTGAACGCGCCCGGTACCGTGCTGATGCTGCCGTAGCGCGGCCCGTCCGCCGGCAACAGCTGCGCCAGCAGGTCGGCCAGGAGATTCGTGTACTTGAGACGCGCGTCGTCGCGCCAGTCGGGCAGGTAAACGCCCTCCTTCACCCGCGTGCCGTGGAATGGCCCGTAAGGAAACCCGTTGATCGTGAAGACGTAGAGGTCTTCATCGCGGAGGAAGCGCTGGAATTCCTGCATCGCAGCGGGCTCGCCCAGGGCCCGCGCAGCCACCGCCGACAGCCGCAGCCCGACGCCGAACGGAGCCTCCGGCGAAACGCGCCGCTTCACCCGCGGCAGGTAGCGCCCAAGGTTGGCGCGGATCTCGTCCCAGGTCTCGCCCGGATGGATGTTCGTGCAGTAGGTGAGGTGGCCGGCGCCGACCTTCACTGCCCGATCTCTTTCCGGCGCAACCAAGCCATCGCGCGCAGGATCTCGGCGCGATCCATGCTGTGCACGTCCACGCCCTTGCCGATCTCCGTGAGCAACGTCACCGAGAGCTCGCCACCGAGGTGCTCGCGGAATTCGTCGAGTCCGTCGAACAGGAGCAGGTGACCGGACGCGTCCTTGACCTCCATCGCCGGATGCCAGAGGTGGAAGCCGATCCGCTTCAGCGTGCGGTACACGCGCTCATCGCCGCCGGCCGGCAGCATGCCGACCTGGACCGAGTACCGCGCGTCGAGCGCAACGCCGATGGCCACGGCCTCGCCGTGCCGCAGCTCGTGCGACGTGAGCGCCTCGAGCCGGTGCGCGGACCAGTGCCCGTAATCGAGCGGGCGACCACTGCCGGACTCAAATGCATCGCCGCCCTGGGTGATCTGTCGCAGGTGCAATTCGGCGCAGCGCCGGATCATGCGCGACGTCGCTGCAGGCGCGAAGTCCCGCAGCGACTCCGCGTTCGACTCGAGCCACTCGAAGAACGCGCGATCCCGGATCAGCGCCACCTTGACCGCCTCGGCGATCCCGGCAATGCGGTCGCGCGGGTGCAGCGTCCTGAGAAAATCCGAATCGTTCAGTACCGCGTGCGGCGGCGCGAACGTACCGAGGAAGTTCTTGCGGCCGAACGCATTGACGCCATTCTTGACGCCGATGCCGGCATCGTTCTGCGCGAGCACGGTGGTCGGCAACCGCACGTGCCGGACGCCGCGGTGCGCAGTAGCGGCAACGTAACCGACCAGATCGAGCAACGCGCCGCCGCCGATGCCGACGACGTACGAATGACGGTCGATCGCGAGCTCGGCCATGCGGTGCTGCAGCCTCGTGACCAGCGCCGGGTCGTTCTTCGCCTGTTCACCTGCGGGCAGGATCTCGGGTGGCGCGACGAGTTCGAGGGAATCCGCGTGCTCCTGCGCGTAGGCGGCGATCGCGTGCGGCAGGCCCGGCCAGCTCGCCGCGACGTTGCCGTCGATGAATACGCAGAACCGGTGGCGCTTGTTCGGCTCGCGCCGGCAGAGCGCGTGCAGGAACGTCTCGTTGTCCGTCCGGAACACTCCCGTCGTGAAGTACACCGGGTAGCTGTAGCGGAGCGCGAACTCCTGCTCGTAGACGGCTGCACCCGGCAGCTCGAGGATCTTCGCCGTGTCCGTGTTCATGTTGTTATTTCCCGCCTATGTTGTTGTCACTCGATGAGCAGGCGCTCGTCCCGCTCCGGAATCACGGGCAGCTCGTCGACGCGCGGCTCCTGGCCACGCAGCACCGAGTTACCTTCGAACAGCAGTCGCTCGTCGCGCCGCCGCGGCTCGAGCCAGTCCTCCTCCTTGAACTGTCCGCTCTGCCCGAACGCTACGAGGGCATTGCGATAGCAGATTGCCTCGACGTCCGCACGCGGAATACCGCGCTCGAGCATCAGCCGCGCCGTCTTCGGCACGGCGAGCGGATCGGACTTGCCCC
>JBBIVG010000251.1:0-4921 GCA_037439865.1 Nevskiaceae bacterium | reverse complement strand
TTGGCACCTCGATGTCGGCTCATCACATCCTGGGGCTGTAGCAGGTCCCAAGGGTATGGCTGTTCGCCATTTAAAGTGGTACGCGAGCTGGGTTCAGAACGTCGTGAGACAGTTCGGTCCCTATCTGCCGTGGGCGTTGGAGAATTGAGGGTGAGCTGCTCCTAGTACGAGAGGACCGGAGTGGACGTATCTCTGGTGTTCCGGTTGTCACGCCAGTGGCACGGCCGGGTAGCTATATACGGACGGGATAACCGCTGAAAGCATCTAAGCGGGAAGCCCCCCCCAAGATGAGTTCTCCCTGGGGACTCGATCCCCCTGAAGGGCCGTCGCAGACTACGACGTTGATAGGCTGGGTGTGTACGTGCAGTAATGCATTGAGCTAACCAGTACTAATTGCCCGTGAGGCTTGACCATATAACACCCAATCGGCCTGGACACGGTCGATGGGAAGTCAGCGCGGTGAATCGCGCGACTGCGACACGCTTGCGTCCATACCCAATTCGATTTCATCGCTGCGCGCGACAGCGCGCACGTGAGCCAGTTTGCCTGGCGGCTATAGCGAGCGGGAACCACCCGATCCCTTTCCGAACTCGGAAGTGAAAACGCTCTGCGCCGATGGTAGTGTGCCCTTTGGGCATGCAAGAGTAGGTCACTGCCAGGCTCTTAAACGCGAAACCCCCGACGGAGCGATCCGCCGGGGGTTTCTTTTTTGCGCTTTCGATTCGTGCCCGCGCCGGTGGAGGGCCGAGCCGCAGGCCGGGCGCCCGCCGGGCGCGAGCCCGGTGCCGCCCCGCGTCACTTCTGGAACTTCACGTCCTCGAGCAGGACCTTGTACTTCGTGCCCATACCGACGTCCACGTCGGTCCGCAGCACACCTTTCGCGACGACGACATCGCCAACCTTGACCGTCTGCATCGTGTTGGCGGTCAGGTCATTCGTGCCGTCCGCAGCGGCGCCCGATCCGTCCTGCAGGTGCACCCAGTTCTTGCCCATGATGCCCGGCAGGAATTTCACGACCTTGGCGCGCACCACCACATCCTTGCCGGTCAACTGCGCGCGCTGCGAATAAGCCTCGGCGACAGTCCGCGCATCTGCTCCCGTCGCCTTCGCGACCTTTTCCACCGGTGCGCTGGCAGCTGGAGCTGCCGTGGCTGGCATGCCCGGCATTCCCTGCATGCCGGCGTGCGGCGATGCCTGCCCAGCGCCCATCGGCATGGCGCCTGGGTGCGGTGACGTCGCGGCAGCTGGTGCCGCCGTGCCGGCCGGCGCCATCTGCGCCGGTGTCACATTGCTGGTGGACGGCGGGGTGCCGGCGAGCGTGCCGAACACGATCTTGTCGAACGTCCGGTTGAGGGACTTGCTCTGGAAATTCGTCATGACCATCGGGTTCTCGACGGCGACCTGCTGGCCCTTCTTCACGGGAGCCTTGAGCACCGCGGCCCAGGTCTCGCCGGCGGCCGTCTTCAGGCGCAGGTAGGTGTAGGGCGGCGCCTCGATCGACTCGACCACTTCGCCCTTCAGCGGCGGAACGGCCGCAGGCTGGGCGGCGGTGGGTGGTGCGGCCGCGGGCTTGGCCGCCGCGGCCGGTGCCGTGGCGGTCTGGGTGGCGGAGGCCGTACCCAGGCCGAGCGTCAGTGCGAGGGCGAGGGCGGTGTTGCTGAGTGAATTCATGTTCGAGCAGTCCCAGTAGAGAAAACGGGGCCAAACAAAAGGGGAGGGGTGGATGACCGCCCCTCCCCGCAAGATTACAGGATCCGGGTCGGTGGAGGCGGGCCGCGCGGCCCACCTCCACCCGCTTCTTACTTGAAGAAACCCATGATCCGGTCGAGCACGCCGTACAGGTAGCTGTTCGGCGAGGTGTTGTCGAGCAGGATGCCGTTCGTCGCAACGTGCGAGTTGAGCGACGCCAGGTCGCCCTCGTCGTCCTCGTTGATGAGTTCGGCCTTGTGGCAGCCCGCGCACGCACGCCCACCGGCGCCGGTCACGTAGGCCGGGATCGTGCCGATGTTGCGCTTCGCCACCCACGTCGTCACGCCCGGGTTCGGGAATGCCGACGGGACGGGGATGGCCACGAAACCGTTGGCCATCGTGTACGAGCCGGACAGCAGGCCAGGCATCGACTTCGACTGATCCGGGACCTGGTACTTGCCGCTGTTGTGGCAGCCTTCGCAGCTCAGGATCGTGAAGTTCGGGAACGTGTGCTCGATGTGGCGGGCATAGCGCGCCCGGAACACGTCGTCCTTGAAGTCCACCGAATTGGTGTCGAAGTACTGGAAGTTGTGGATCGCGTGCGCGTACGAGTCGATCGAACGCGACTGCATCTCGAGATGCGACCCACCATTCGTCACCTGGTGGCACGTACGGCAGACCGTCACGCTGCCGCCGTAGCTCGGGCTGTGGAACGTTGTGCCGAGCGCGTCGTGGCAGTTGTTGCACTTCGCGACGTCCGTGATCGCGTTGGTGCCGGAGAAGTAGTTGCTGGCGAACGCGTTGGTCGTCAGGTCGAACGTCTTCGACACCGCATTGATCGCAACGGTCTGGCCACCGATCGACAGGGCCGGCAGCAGCACGATTTCGACCTTCTTGGTCGTGCCATTCGTGACCAGCGTCGGGATGCTGGCGATCTTCGCGGAGGTCGTGGTCGGCGAGGCGGTGCTCGACGGCTGCACGTACTTCGAGAAGTCGAGGGTCACATCCCACTTGCCGGGCGTCCCGGTCGCGACTTCCGTGAACAGCGGGTTGTCGTCCGTCACGGACGTCGAGGTGTTGGCACCGACCGTGTACTCCATGCGGCAGCCCTGGGTGGCCGTGGCCGACGACTTGCAGAGCTGGCCGCCGTCACGCGTGTGGGCGCTGATGTAGAAGTCCTTCGTGTCATAGCCGTAGAGCGACACCGTCACCGTCGGAACGGTCGCGGTGTTCGTCGCGCTGAACTTGATGTTCAGCGTGTTCTTCGTCTTGTCGAAGGTCGCGCTGTCGACGGAGACGCTGTACTCGGCCGAGTACTTCTTGTTGCCGTTCGCCGCGTCGTAGATCATCGGGTTGTAGCCCGTGTGATACGCGCTGAACTTCGGCGCGACGCCGCCGGTCTTGTGGCACTGCGTGCAGTCCATCGTGGCGTCGTGGAACGTCGTGTTCGACTCCGTCCAGAGCTGCTTCAGCGCCGGGGCGCGGTTGCCCTCGGCGTAGCACGGTGTGGTCTTGTTGTCCGTGCCGTCGGGGTTCTTGTCGGTGCACACCGTGCCCCACGTGTTGATGCCGTCCACCGCGTGGCAGCTCTTGCACGTCGTTACCGTGAACTTGGAGTCGGCCAGCACCGCGTCGAGCTTGCCGGAGTGGCACGTGCTGCAGTTCGCCATGGACATCGGATACGGGAACTCCATGGCGTGCGACATGTGCGTGTCGTTCATCAGGTTCGCGGTGTAGTTGTACGACGCCGGGAACGCGGCTCCGGTGGCCCAGCCCTTCGGGTCGTCCAGCATCTGCTGCCAGACCTTGTCCGATCCGACGCGATTGTCGGTGTGGCAGGTCTTGCACGCGACGAAATCGCCGAGGTTGGCGACCTGGGCGGCACGATAGCCGTGCTTGAGGTAGGGCTTCGTCTGGTCGCCACCAACATGGCAGCCTTTGCACGCCGCGACGTTGGCCGTGGAGACGTACGACGTGGCGCTGGCCTTGCCGGCGTCGCCGAAGGTGAGCGCGTCGTCGGCGAAGTCGCTGTACAGCCGGTAGTTGCCCTTGCTGATCAGCAGTGCCGACGTCTTTGCGACGTAGCCGTAGGCCTGGGTGCCCGTGACGCCCGCCGACGCGACCGTCGGGTCATACGGGAAGCCGGTGGCGGTGACGTGATACGAGCCGTTGCCGTCCGCGATCACGCCGCTCGAGCAGACCGTGAGCGTGTTGCTCGACGTGAAGCCCGGCGTGCAGCTGGCCGCCGACTTGGTCGCCGAAAGAGACGCGACCTTGCTGAAGGTCTTCGTGGCCGAGTCGTACGCCGTGATGTAGAACGTGCGCTGACCCGGTGATGCGAATGACGGCAGTTCGTTGGCATCCAGCACCGGGGTTCCGTCGGCATTCTTGATCGTGAATGCCAGGGTGACGGTGTAGGGCGCCGCGGCGCCGCTGGTCGTCACGCTGACCAGCTTCAGCTTCAGATTCTTGTTCTGGCTGTCCGCGTAGTTGGAGTAGACGTTCTGGTGCTCCGTGCCCGCGCTGCCGTGGCAGGTCGAGCAGGACTCGGGTCGCGCGGATGCAACGACATCTACGCCGGGGCCGGTCGGTCCCGTGGGGCCGGTCGGTCCCGTGGGGCCGGTCTGGCCGGTGGAGCCGGTCGGGCCAGTGGCGCCGTTCTTGCCGTCGTCGCCGGAACAGCCGGCTACGCCGACCGTCGCCAGCGCCAACAGCGCTATCAGAGGTACACGCGATCGCGTGATGCCCCGGGCGTGTGCAAATTTCATGTGTAACTCCCTTGACTAAAGGACCGGCGGGTCAGCCAAAGCGCTGATCAGCCGCAGCTGAAACCTCGGGCGGCATCCTAGTTGCGCTGCAACAGCGGCGGCATAAGGGAAATGTGAAGCCGCGCTTCGCCCGCGCTGCCTCGGGAGTCGTTACGAACTCGCGGTGGGATTGGACCGAGTCGAATCATCGTAGTTTTTTGGGAATCTACCTATGGAAACCTCGTGATTCGCAATGAGCCCGGGGACGTGCAACACTCCGACGCACGAACAGGACCACCCGACGCGAGCGGACGGGTGGCGGGAGGGGGGATGAACGAGGCCCACCATTCGATGAGCCTGCGGCCGGAAGCGCTGCTGCAGATCCTCGAGGTGACGCGCAAGCTCGCCGCGCCATTCGACCTGCAGAGCGTGCTCGCAGAGATCGGCGAAGCAGCGCGCAGCGTGCTGCACGCGGAGCGCGCGAC
>JBBIVG010000250.1:0-5015 GCA_037439865.1 Nevskiaceae bacterium | reverse complement strand
CCGCGTGAATCAGCACGGTCTTCGAAGGCACCGTGCGGATGCGGCAATAACTCAGGAACCGGTTGATTGCCGGAATGTCGCTGAGTGGTCTTCCCCCAGTCTCCATGCGTCCTGCCCCGCGGTTTATGTCAAAAGTTCCGTCGATTTAATAGCAAGTGCTCGTCGCGCCGCAAGCTCTCAGATGCGATAAGCCGTCCGGGTCATGATCTTCGCCGTGCGACGCATCAGCTCGCGGATGGGTCGCGGCAGCTCGCGCGCGCCCGCGTTCTTCGCGTCGGAGCCGTGGCGTTCCTCGTCCGCCTGCATCTGTTCGACGATGCGCCGCGAGCGCTCATCGTCCTGCGGCAGCTCGTGCAGGTGTCCCTCGAGGTGCTCGACGACCTGCTTCTCGGTCTCCGCGACGAAGCCGAGGCTGGTGCGGTCGCCCGCGAGGCCCGTGACCGCGCCAATCGCGAAGGCACCGGCGTACCAGACGGGGGAGAGGAGGCTCGTGTGGCTGTCGAGCTCGCGCACCCGTTCCTCGCACCAGGCGAGGTGGTCCGTCTCGTCCCGCGCGGCGTCGAGGAGGCCCTGGCGGACCTTGGGGTCCCGGGCGGTCAGTGCCTGGCCGTGGTAGAGGGCCTGGGCCGCGATTTCGCCCGCGTGATTGACTCGCATGAGCCCGGCCGCGTGCCGCCGGGTGGCCGCCTGTTCCACGGTTTCCGGGGCTTTTCCCGCCGGATTCGGCCGGGCCGCGACGTTGGCGGCGGCCACGGTCCGCAGACCCCGGTCGAGCTCCTGGATCAGGCGGTCGGCGAGGGTCAGGCGTCGGGTCGTCAGGGGCATGCGCACTATTATATGTGTCCGCCCCGGCGGCGGCCGGGCAGGCCCGCCGGGCGGTTCCGGTCTGCGGGGAGGCCCTTTGCAAAGGGCGCCTCCGTACAGTAAGATTCGCGGCTCTTTGCAGGATAGACAGGTTCCCTGGAGCCTCCCGATGAGCACCGTTTTCGCACGCTCCGAGCAGGTGCGGCGTGACTGGTACGTGGTGGACGCGAGCGGCAAGACGCTCGGCCGCCTCGCCACCCAGCTCGCCATGCGACTGCGCGGCAAGCACAAGGCCGAGTACACCCCGCACGTGGATACCGGCGACCACATCATCGTGCTGAATGCCGAGAAGATCAGCGTCACCGGCGACAAGCTGCGCGACAAGGTCTACTACTGGCACACCGGCGCGATCGGCGGCATCAAGAGCAAGACGCTCGAGAAGATGCTGGCCGAGCACCCGGAGCGCGCGATCGAGTTCGCGGTGAAGGGCATGCTCCCGAAGAACCCGCTCGGCCGCGCCATGTTCCGGAAGCTGCACGTGTTCGCGGGTGACAAGCACCCGCACGTCGCGCAGCAGCCCAAGCCGCTCGACCTCTGACTCAGGCAAGGTTTCGTACGATGCCCGTCAACACCAACTACGGCACTGGCCGCCGCAAGACTTCCACCGCGCGCGTCCACCTGCGTCCCGGCACCGGCAAGATCCGCGTCAACGAGCGTCCGCTCGACGAGTTCTTCGGCCGCCAGACTTCGCGCATGATCGTGCGCCAGCCGCTCGAGACCGTGCAGATGGCCGACCGCTTCGACGTCGAGGTGACCGTGGACGGCGGCGGCATCACCGGCCAGGCCGGCGCGATCCGCCACGGCCTCACGCGCGCCCTGATCGACTATGACGAGTCGCTGCGCAAGCCGCTGCGTGTCGCCGGCTTCGTCACGCGCGATGCGCGCGAGGTCGAGCGCAAGAAGGTCGGCTTCCGCAAGGCGCGCCGCGGCACGCAGTTCTCGAAGCGCTAACCCTGATTTTGGGGGATCGTCTAGCGGTAGGACTACGGACTCTGACTCCGTCAACCTAGGTTCGAATCCTAGTCCCCCAGCCACAAACGAGAAGGCCCGCGAAAGCGGGCCTTTGCGTTTGTGGCTCCGGGCCTAGGAAGGCGAACCTAGGAGCCCTAGGTTCGACAGCATCGCGCACGCGGTGTCGGACGTTGCGGATTCGCGAGCTGCGCGCGAACGCGCGCTGGGCGTGCGCATCCGCAACGGCCCCAGCGGGCCGCGTGACACACGTGCCGTCGGTGCGGTATTCCTGTGCACACGCGGAGCGGGAACGATCTCCAGTACCGGCCCACGTCAAAGCGCATGCCGCCGGGCCGCGGGCGGGGATCATCTTCAAGGACCTGGGACAGGAGGAAAGATGACGGACAATCCTTTGGTGCTGCGGGAGCTGCTGCAGCGAGACTTTGGCGTGGACCTGCCGATTTCCGGAGGCGGCGGCAGTCCTGCCGACCCCATCGTGATCACCACGGACACGGTGCAGCAGGCAGTGGACGTGCAGATGCAGGTGCATCGCTGCCTCGGTATGGGCCGACAGGTTGCGTGGCGCCTCGAGGACCCGAGCATTGGCGATCCGGCACGCAAACAAGTGCGCGCAGGACTCGAGACGGTGGCGTTCCTCGAGGATCAAGTCCGGACGAACAGCGAGGCGCTGTACTTCGTGTTCGAGGCGCTGCGCGACGGGAGTTCCACGGCTGATTTGCCAGCGCCAACTGGATTCATTGATCCGGGCTGCGGCCTGAAGCTGCCTTATCAGCTCGCGTGGCTGCATCTCGGTGCCGTGACCGACAACGAGTCGGCGACCCCGGGGCTCGGCCGAGCCGTGGCCTATGACGGCTTGGGGATTATCGGGACGGTGTACGTTTACGATCTTCGAGAGCGCCTTTTGTCGGAGGACGTCGAGGCAGAGCGAGTGATGACGCAGTTCCGGCAGGCGGTCAACGACGTGCTTGCGACGAACGCCGGCGCCAAGGTCACCCGACAGGGAGTGTTTCGCGATTCGGCGCAGCGGGGCCGGTGCCTGATGGCCGTGCTCGACCTGTCCAGGAACGAGGTGACCATGGTGCTGATGACGGTCCGGAACGGGTGCTTCGTCAAGGGACGCATCACGTTCGACGCGTCGGCGCCGCAGTTCGGGCGCATGGCGCAGGACTGCGTGACTGCATTCCTCGAGGCGGTGCGGCCGGAGGTCGGCGCGGGTTCGTAGCAGGGGCGATTCGACCGGCAGTAGCGAATCCGTTGAGCGTACGATAAGTCCGCCATGGCACGACCGGCCCGTCGGCTTCTCGGTTGCTGCGGGATCGTTGGTATCCTGCTGCTCGGATTCGTCGCCCGGGACGCGTCCGCCCAGACTTATTCGGTCGAGATTCAGCCGACGCTGAACGACCTGAAGGTCAAGATCGAGCAGATCCCGCAGCGTTCGCTGCTGATCATCAAGCTGACGAACGACGAACCGACACGAGTGCGCTGCGTGCTCAACTTCGACGCATCGCCGCAGACGCCGCGACGCAGTACGCGCAGCATCAATCCAGGCGAGACCGTCTCCAGCGTGTTCCACGCTCAACGTCGCTGGTTGCGAGTCGTCGTCGACGTGAACTGCCAACGCTCGTCGTAACCAGAGAGGGGAGACGGAAAAATGCCAGAAGACAAGCATCACCATCACGAGATCGATTACATCGAGTTTGGCGTCACCGACATGACCCGGTCGCAGCGCTTCTACGCGGCTGCGTTCGATTGGCAGTTCACCGACTACGGGCCCGAGTACGCCGGCATCCGGAAGCAGCAGGGAGGCGAGGCGGGTGGGTTACGCGCGCAGTCGGCGGTGGAGGCGGGCGGGCCGTTGGTCATCCTGTACTCGGATGACCTTGAAGCGACACTCGCCCGGGTTCGCGACGCAGGCGGCCGGATCACTCAGGAGATATTCGAGTTCCCCGGTGGCCGACGATTCCACTTCAAGGACCCGAGCGGCAATGAACTCGCGGTGTGGTCGGCCCGATGACCTGCGCATGACAACTGCAGAGACCTGCTGACAGACCATGATCCTGAGACCATTCACAGAGCGCCTCAGAAAACTGGACTGGAGTGCCATCGCTGTAGAACTGCTCATCGTGGTGCTGGGCGTGTTCATCGGTATCCAGGTTTCGAACTGGAACCAGGCGCGAGTGACCGACCAGCAGGCGGCGGTTTTCACTGGGCACCTGAGAGCCGATCTGCGCGAAGAAGATTGGGGTTACCAGCTCATGATTGCTTATAACCAGGAGGTGCTGAAGAACGCGGAACAGGCAGTCGACGCGTTGTCCGGAAAGACCTCCACGTCGGATGAAGCCTTGCTCATCAGCGCGTATCGAGCGACGCAGTACAAACAGCGGCTGCGACGCCGTGCCACCTATGACGAACTGATTTCGACCGGCGCAATCGGCCTGATCCGGGACCCGCGGCTCCGCGACACGGCTATGCGGCTCTACAACGTCCCGTCGATCGATAACCTGACTCGCGAGGGCATGCAGTCCCGTTACCGCGAGGCTTTTCGAATGACCCTGCCGAACGACGTACAACGCGCGCTCGGCAAGTCCTGCGGTGATCGCTACATAGAAACCGGAGACTACGCCGCTATCCACGGCGTGCTCGACTTTCCGTGCAGCACGGGACTCACCACTCAGGCCATTGCCGCGGCGGCGAGCGCGCTCCGTGCTAACCCCGACCTGGTGCCATTGCTGCGTCTGCGGATTGCCGACATTGACACGCGCCTGGTGGACCTGACCGTCAACAACCGAACCATCCTCGAGAGCCTTCGCGCCATCGCGCAGGACAAGCGATGAACGGCGCGAAACTCTCTCGCGCGCCCGCGCTCTAATCAGGGAGGCCGGGAGGGAAAGGCACGATGAGCAACGAACAAGCGGCCCCTCAGACGAAAGGCGTCACGGTGCAGTTGCTTGCAGCGGTTGACCTCGGCCCTGAGATCGAGGGCATGGCGGGGCGCCAGCTCCGAATGCGCCTGGTGACCATCGAGCCTGGAGGCGTCTTCGGCCCGATTCACGACCACAAGGGCAGGCCAGGCGTCGTCTACATCCTGCAAGGAACGATCACTGACCATCGAGACGGGGTCGCTACGGACTATGGGCCGGGAGTGGGCTGGCCCGAGGACAGGAACACCACGCACTGGC
>JBBIVG010000249.1:0-5019 GCA_037439865.1 Nevskiaceae bacterium | reverse complement strand
ACGTCGAGTACTACGTCGCGCGCGTCCAGCCCGGCAAGGTGCTCTTCGAGATGGAGGGCGTCACCGAGGACATCGCGCGCGAGGCGTTCCGCCTGGCGGCGAGCAAGCTCTCGGTCGACACGTTGTTCGTCAAACGGAACGTCCGCTGATGAAGGCGAAAGATCTGAGGCAGAAGAGCGCCGGCGAGCTCCGCGAGGAGCTCCTCAAGCTGCGCCGTGAGCAGTTCAACCTGCGCATGGCCGCGGCGTCGGGCCAGCCGGCGAAGCCGGACCAGGCCGGCAAGGTGCGCCGCAACGTCGCGCGCGTGAAGACCGTGCAGGGCGAGCTGGCTCGCGCGGCCGTGAGGAGTGCCAAGTGATGAGCGAGCAGGCCGTCGAGACCACCGCGCAGCGCACGCTGACCGGCACGGTGGTGAGCAGCAAGATGCAGAAGACGATCGCCGTCTCGGTCGAGCGTCTCGTCAAGCACCCGAAGTACGGCAAGTACGTCCGCCGCACGACCAGGCTCCTGGCGCACGACGAGCACGGCGAGTGCCGCGAGGGCGACGTCGTGGACATCGCCGAGTGCCGGCGGCTGTCGAGCCGCAAGGCGTGGCGCCTGGTGCGCGTCGTGAAGCGCGCCGAGCAGGCCTGAGCGAGCTCGGGCAAGGAGTCGGGACGATGATCCAGATGCGAACGATGCTGCAGGCCGCCGACAACAGCGGCGCGCGCAGCCTGATGTGCATCAAGGTGCTGGGCGGGTCGAAGCGTCGCTACGCCACGGTGGGCGACGTGATCAAGGTGAGCGTCAAGGACGCCATCCCGCGCGGCAAGGTGAAGAAGGGCGAGGTGTACGACGCGGTCGTGGTGCGCACGGCGCACGGCGTGCGGCGGGCGGACGGCTCGCTGATCCGCTTCGACGGCAACGCGGCCGTGCTGCTCACCAACAAGCTCGAGCCGATCGGCACCCGTATCTTCGGGCCCGTCACGCGCGAGCTGCGCACCGCGCAGTTCATGAAGATCATTTCGCTCGCCCCGGAAGTGCTCTGAGCACCGGTGGCGGCGAGGTCGAGGAACGAGGCATGAAGAAGATCCGCAAGGGTGACGAGGTGGTCGTGACGGCCGGCCGCGAGAAGGGCCGCCGCGGCACCGTGATCAGGGTGCTCGCGAACGATCGCGTGCTCGTCGAGAACGTGAACATGGTCAAGCGCCACACGCGTCCCAACCCGCAGAAGGGTACGCAGGGCGGGGTCGTCGAGAAGGAGGCGTCGCTGCACCTCTCGAACGTCCTGCTCTGGAACCCGATGGCGAAGAAGGGCGATCGCGTGGGCATCCGCACGCTGGCCGACGGCCGTCGCGTGCGCTACTTCAAGTCCAACGACGAAGTCGTGGACGCCTGATCCGGCGAGGTTCGCAGGCATGGCTAGGCTGCAGACGTATTACCGGGAGAAAGTGGTGCCCGAGCTCATGAAGAGCCTCGGCGTCACCAATCCCATGCGCGTACCGAAGATCACGCGCATCACGGTGAACATGGGCGTGGGCGAGGCGGTCGCCGACAAGAAGGCGATGGACGGCGCGGTGAGCGACCTCACGGCGCTCACGGGCCAGAAGCCGCTCGTCACGAAGTCGCGCAAGGCGATCGCGTCCTTCAAGCTCCGCGCCGGCATCCCGGTGGGTGCGAAGGTGACGCTGCGCGGCGCGCGCATGTACGAGTTCCTCGACCGCCTGATCAACGTGGCGATGCCGCGCATCCGCGACTTCCGCGGCGTGTCTGCGCGCTCGTTCGACGGCCGCGGCAACTACAGCTTCGGCGTCAAGGAACAGATCATCTTTCCCGAGATCGCCTACGACAAGATCGACGCGATCCGCGGCATGGACATCACGATCACCACGACGGCGCGGGACGACCGTGAGGGACGGGCGCTGCTCGAGTCCTTCAATTTCCCGTTCCGCAAGTAAGGGCAGGCCCAATGGCGAAGACCAGCATGATCGAGCGCGAGAAGCGCCGCGCCAAACTCGTGAAGCAGCAGGCCACGAAGCGGGCCAGGCTGAAGGAGACGATCCGCAGCCCGAAGTCCACGGACGCGGAGCGCGAGGAGGCGACGCGCAAGCTGCAGACGCTGCCGCGTGACGGGTCCGCTTCGCGCATACGCAAGCGCTGCGCCATCACGGGCCGCTCGCGCGGCGTGTATCGCAAGTTCGGCCTCGGCCGCACCAAGCTGCGCGAGGCGACGATGCGCGGCGACGTCCCGGGCCTGCGCAAGGCCAGCTGGTAAGGCCGCGTAACGGAGCACGACATGAGCATGACGGATCCCATCGCGGACTTCCTCACCCGCATCCGCAACGGGCAGCGCTCGGGCAAGCCGGAGGTCGGCATGCCGGCTTCGCGCATGAAGCTCGCGCTGGCCAAGGTGCTGAAGGAAGAGGGCTACATCGAGGACTTCGCGGTCGCCGACGACGACGGCAAGTCCACGCTGACGCTGCGCCTGAAGTACTACCAGGGCCGCCCGGTCATCGACCGCCTCGAGCGCGTGAGCCGCCCCGGCCTGCGTGTCTACAAGGGCAAGGACGACCTGCCGCGCATCCTCGGCGGCATGGGCGTCGCGATCATCTCGACGTCGCGCGGGCTGATGACGGACCGCGAGGCGCGGGCCGCCGGCCACGGCGGCGAAGTTCTCTGCATCGTGTCCTGATCGCGGTGCCGGAAACAGGTAGGACAAAATGTCACGAGTCGCCAAGAAGCCGGTCGCGCTGCCCCAGGGCGTGACCGCCACCATCGACGGCCAGACCGTCACCGTGAAGGGCGCCAAGGGCGCCCTGAAGCTGCCGCTGCGCCCGGGCCTGAGCCTCGTCCAGCAAGGGCAGGCCGTTCAGGTCGAGGTCGCCGAGCGCAACAGGGACTCGCTCATGCACGCGGGTTCGCTGCGCGCCCACCTCGCGAACGTGGTGCAGGGCGTGTCGAAGGGCTACGAGAAGAAGCTCGAGCTCGTGGGCGTCGGCTACCGCGCGCAGGCCCAGGGCAAGAACCTGAACCTGACGCTCGGCTTCTCCCACCCGGTCGTCTACGTGGCGCCGGAGGGCATCACGATCGAGACGCCGTCGCAGACCGAGATCCTCGTGAAGGGCATGGACCGGCAGCAGGTCGGCCAGGTCGCCGCGGAGATCCGCGCATACCGTGCCCCGGAGCCCTACAAGGGCAAGGGCGTTCGTTATTCCGGTGAGCGCATCGAGCTCAAGGAAACGAAGAAGAAGTAAGGGTGCCGCATGGAAAAGAGAGACAGCCGCCTGAGGCGGGCCCGCCGCGGCCGCGCCAAGATCCGGGAACTGAAGGTGATGCGCCTCACGGTGCACCGCACTCCCCAGCACATTTACGCGCAGGTGTTCGACCCCGAGTCGCACGTCGTCGCGGTCGCGTCCACCCTGCAGGAGGACGTCGCCAGGGGCCTGAAGGGCACGGGCAACGTCGAGGCCGCCAAGGCGGTGGGCAAGGCGATCGCCGAGCGGGCCAAGGCCAAGGGCATCACCCGCGTCGCGTTCGACAGGTCGGGTTTCCGCTACCACGGGCGCGTCAAGGCGCTCGCGGAGTCCGCGCGCGAGCACGGGCTCGAGTTCTGAGCCCGTCCCCGTACTGATTCGCAGGAGCAGCAATGGCGAGAGTTGAGAAAGCCGCGGCCGCCGACGAGTTCATCGAGAAGCTCGTCGCGGTCAATCGCGTCGCGAAGGTCGTCAAGGGCGGCCGGCAGTTCGGCTTCACCGCGCTCACGGTCGTGGGTGACGGCAACGGCCGCGTGGGCTTCGGATACGGCAAGGCGCGCGAAGTGCCGGTCGCGATCCAGAAGGCGATGCAGCAGGCACGCAAGAACCTCGTGAACGTCAGCCTCCGCAACTCGACGCTGCACTTCGCCGTCACGGGCCACCACGGCACGTCGAAGGTGTACATGCAGCCGGCCGCGGAGGGCACGGGCGTGATCGCGGGCGGCAGCATGCGCGCGGTGTTCGAGTGCGCCGGCGTGCGCAACGTGCTCGCGAAGAGCTACGGCTCGCGCAACCCGATCAACGTGGTCCGCGCCACGATGGACGCGCTCACGCGTGCCCCGTCGCCGGAGCAGATTGCGGCCAAGCGGGGCAAGAGCCTCGCCGACATCACGGGTTGACCGCCATGGCCAAGTCGAAGACGTCGGGCAAGAGCGTCCGCGTGACGCTGGTGAAGAGCATCTACGGCCAGCTGCACCGGCACCGTGCGACCGCGCGCGGCCTGGGGCTGCGCCGCATGAACCAGTCCGTGGTCGTGGCGGATACGCCGGAGCACCGCGGCATGATCAACGCCTCGCGGCACCTGTTCCGCGTGGAAGAGGTCTGAGGACACCATGAAGCTGAACAGCATCTCCCCGTCGCCGGGCTCGAAGAAGCCCCGGCTGCGCGTCGGCCGCGGCGCCTCCGCCGGCCAGGGCAAGACCTGCGGCCGCGGCGTGAAGGGCCAGCGCGCGCGCAAGGGCGGCTACCACAAGGTCGGCTTCGAAGGCGGCCAGATGCCGCTGCAGCGCCGCCTGCCCAAGGTCGGCTTCCGCTCGAAGATCGCGCCTACGGTGGCGGAAGTTCGCCTCAATGAACTTGCGCTCGTCGCTGGCGCAGTGGTCGACCTCGAGGGCCTCAAGAAGGCGGGCGTCGTGCCGGCGAACGCCGAGCGCGCCCGCGTCATGCTGTCCGGCGAGATCCGGAAGGCCGTGACGGTGAAGGGCGTCGGCGTCACCAAGGGCGCGCGCGCGGCGATCGAGGCCGCGGGCGGCACGGTCGAGGCCGCCTGAGCGGCACGAACTGACCAGGAACCGCGCGAGTGGCTAACCCGCTTTCATCGAACCCCGTCGCCGCACTCGGCGAGGCGAGCCGGCTCACCGAGCTCAGGAGGAGATTCTTCTTCCTGATCGGCGGGCTCGTCGTCTATCGCATCGGGACGTTCATCCCGGTGCCGGGCATCGACCCGCAGGCGCTCGCCCGATTCTTCCAGGAGCAGCAGGGCACGATCCTGAGCATGTTCAACATG
>JBBIVG010000248.1:0-5033 GCA_037439865.1 Nevskiaceae bacterium | reverse complement strand
TCATCGGCAACATTTCCGGGGTTAGGCCCACGGCGACGGCGACGGCGAACAGCAGGGCCTCGATCCACTGGCCTTTCGTCAGGCCGTTGATGAGGAACACGAGCGGTGCCATGACCATGATAAAGCGGATCATGAGCCACGCCACGCCGTTCACGCCCCGGTCGAAGTCGGTCAGCTCGCGACCACGCGAGATCAGCGCCGCCAGCTGACCGAAGTACGTGCGGCGCCCCGTCAGTACGACAACCCCGGTCGCGGTGCCGCTGATGACGTTCGTACCCATGAAGCACAGGTCCTGCAACTGCAGCGGGTCACCCGCCACCTGCGCGGGCGGCTCGGCGCGCTTCTCGACCGGCAGCGACTCGCCCGTCAACGCCGACTGGTTGACGAACAGGTCCTTGGCCGTGAGCAGCCGCGTGTCCGCCGGCACCATGTCCCCGGCGGACAGGTGCACGACGTCTCCCGGCACCAGCTGGCCGATCGGCAGTTCCGACCACGGCGTCTCCATACCCGAGGACGACACGACTTGCGGTTCCGCTCCGTCCGACGTCGCCCTGCGGCGGACGGCTGCAGTCGTGTGGACCATCGCACGGAGCCTCTCCGCGGCCCGGTTGGAGCGGTGCTCCTGGATGAAGCCGAGCGAGACGCTGAGCACCACCATCGTCGCAATGATGAGCGCGGCCTCGCGATCCCCGATCACGAGCGAGATGGACGCGAGCAGCAGCAGCAGGAAATTCAGCGGTGTGAGAAATTTCCCGAGCAACTCCCGCAGGACGTTCCACTCGGCGTGTTGGGCGACTACGTTTGGGCCGAACGTGTCGAGCCGGCGCTGCGCCTCGGAGTCGGTCAAGCCGTCGCAGCGGCCATCGACGATCGCAGGGGCCCGGTCGGCGGGCACGGATGCGATCTGCATCAGTTCATCCGGAACGCGGCCGCGCCGCGAGGTCTTTTCAGGCGTCGGACCGGCATGGGTGGTCGCGCCGGTCAGCGTGCGCGAGAGCACCAGGCCCGGGATCATTGGCAGCCAGAAGCTGAGGCCGCGGAACATCAGGGTCGCAGAGAGCCCGACTGCGATGGGGACGCCGATCAACGCGAGCGTCGCGACCGACGCTGCTTCGAACGTGCCGAGCCCACCCGGCATTAATCCGAACGTCCGCAAGAGTGACGCGATCATGAAGCTTGCAAACACGGCGCTCGGGTCTGCGGAGGTTCCCAGCGCCCGGATCAGGACCCAGACGGTCATCGAATCGAGCGCGGCGATCGCGAGTTGCAGGGCGGTCGCCCTCGCGAACAAGGCGGCGTCCCGCGCAAGGCGCGGGTCGGCCTGCTGCAAAAGGGTCATCACGCGGCCGATCGCGGGCAGTTCGAGCGCGCGTCGTCCCAGGCGACCCGGATCGCGGCCCGACATCGCCAGGACGGCGATACCGAGCGACGTCCCGAAGACGATGAACAGCGCTGCCACGCTCACGATGAGCGACGTCGCGTGACCCTGGCTCACGAGGATCGCGAGCGCCACGGCGAGGGCCAGGACGTAAGCCGCCCAATACGAGGCGATGTCTACCGCAACGGTCGCCATGACGGCCGGCCGGCTGTGACCGCGGGCCTCCAGCGCCTGGGTCACTACCACCGTACCGCTGAGCCCCAGCGATGGGAGGGCCTGGTCGACGAACAACTTCGCGAGGCTCAACCGATATGCCAGGCCAAACGGGAGGCTGGCCCCGGCGCGGTGGAGAACGACTCGCCAGACTTCCGCCTGCGCTGCGTAGGTAGCGGCCTGCAGGGCGACGGCCCACAAGAGCCAGGCGGGCTGCGCTCGCTCCAGCAGGGTGACGAACGCCCGTTCTTCGGATAAGTGGGCGACGACCAGCACCAGCGCCGCCAGTGCAGCAGCGCCGAGCAGCCACGGGATCCAGCGTGCGGTCGTGCGGGCCGTCATGGTGCGCGACCCGGGCCTGCCTGCCCGAATGCGGGAACAATATGCGCGGATCGGCGCCCGCTCGCCAGAGCCCGCGATCGCGGCAAACCGCGATGGAAGTACGAGGATCTTGCGGGAGACCGCAACCGACCCGCCCCGTTGCTTCCGGTATGCTGCCCTGCGGTGTCGCTCTTCAGGACGCGAACGCCATGAGCCACAAGCACGAGCAGCTGCTGCGCACGATCTTCCACGACCCGATCAGCGCGAACATCCACTGGCGCGAGGTCGAGTCCCTGCTGCACCACGTTGGCGCGGAAATCGAGTCGCTCTCGGGCGCGCGGATCCGCGTGAAGCTGAACGGGGCCGAGGGGATCCTGCACCGGCCGCACCACGGCAACACGCTCGACAAGAGCGCTGTGCGCCACCTGCGGGAGTACCTCGCTCACGCACGGATGACGCCGTCGCAGTACGAAGCAGCGCGCGAAGCGCAGCACTGAGGCTCGCGCCGTCTCACCCCGCCGTCAATCCGGTGGCGCGGGTCCCTGTGTCCTGCCCATGGACACCGTCGTCGCGGCGATGAAGACCATCGCGACGATGATTCCGAGCCCAAGCTGCCAGGGCATGGCGGCGACGCCGAGGATGGCGGCCGCGGCGCTCGCCCTCAGGCTCTCGCGACGTGCGTAAGCGATGAGGGCGAGGGCAACGGCCAGCGCGCCGAGCCCGGCGGTCGCGCCGCTCACGATCTGGTCCAAGTCGTGCTTCGGGCGCACCGGCGGCGGAGGAGTTTCCGTGCCGCGCAATGCGTCCATCGCCCGGTCGTACATCGAGCGTGCCTTGTCCTGGATGACCTGCTTGAGCGGCGGCGGCTTCGCGAACGGGCCGGCAGCCTTGTGTACGGCCGCCAGCATCAGTGCCAGCGCTCCGACTGCGAGCGCGACTGCGGCAATCCAGGACCGGCGAGTCGGGTTCACGTGAGTGCCGCGATTTTCGCGATGTCGTCGGACGCGATTTCGATGGCGCGCCCGAATCCGGCGACGTACAGCCCGTGCTTCAACTCGAGCCGGTAGAGCGTGAAGTCGCCGAGAGTGAACGTGACGCCACTGTCGGGGAAACGCTCGAGGTATTGCGCGCGTCCCTGGTTCCAGGCCTCGCCGTTTCGCTCCAGCGGATGCACGGTGCATTCGAAGCTGGCGCGCTTGATCTGCAGCGCATCCTTGCCCGGCGCGTACTGTTCGTGCAGGAGAATGCTGACGCGCGCGCCGTCATAGAGTCCCTTGCTGTGGCGGGCGAGCTTGGACGCATGCACGAGGACGCTCGTGTAGTCCGGCGAGCGGACGAACGGCAACAGGCCGGCGAATGGCGCGCCATCGACGATGACGGCCAGCGAGAGGACCCGCTGGTCGTCCAGCAGGTCGCGGAGGGCTTTGGCGGTGGATTTGAGCACTACGGGCGCGCTCGAGGTTGACTGGATCCGAAGGCAGTTTACCGATTCGAGAAACGAAGAGGGCGTCCCGCGAACTCGCGAGGCGCCCTCGATCCAGTCACGTCTCGATCAGTAGTTCCACCACGCGGCTACGGAGGCATGGTCGGTCGGCCAGAGGCTTCGGCCCGGCGGTCCGAGACGGTCGGCAGCGACCTCGCCGACCACGCGTGCGTCCTTGACGATGCGCGGCATTTCCCGGGTAAGGATCAGGTCGATACGCCGCGAGAGCATGGATGCACGATTCATCAGGTTTTCGGCCTGGCAGCAGCTCAGGCCGGCAACGTTGCCTGGACGGTAAAGCCACACGTCAAAAAGGCCCGCGGCCGCAAACAGCATGTACGGCGTAGCCGGGATCGCCGACGTCGGGTCCACCGCATCGGTGGGCGCCGAGTTGGTGTCGCCGACCAAAATCAGCTTCACGCCGCCCGGCGTGGTGCCAAGCGTGGTGTTGATCAGCTGAAATGCCTGCGCCGACTGAACGATTCCCGGCAATCCGTCAGCGTAGCCGTTCTCCAGATGCGTATCGACGAAGCGGTAGGCTCTACCGCCAACCGTCGCGTCGACTGCCAGGAATCCGCGATTGACGTACACGTCTGGGCCCAGCGCTTCGATCGGCAGGTTGACGTTGTACGTGCAACCGTTCACGGAAATGTGCTGCGCGTCGCAAGGGTATTGGACCCCAGGAACCACAGGATCCCAGTTGACGTCGCTCCGGACAAAAATCGCGTCGCGGTCGAGTATCGATGCGTAGCCTACGTGGCCCTGGCTATCCTGGAAGAAGAATCCGTAGGTGAAGTTTTCAATGTAGCCAGCCTGCGTGTACGCGGCGCCGAGGGCCGCCGCCGTGATCTCAAGATGGTCGCCCCACGCGCCAGCGAGATCCGCGTTGGTGCAAGGGGGGGCGTCTGCCGGTTCGCACGAGACTCTCCAGACTTCCTGCAGACCGAGCAGGTGCGGCTTGCGGGCCAGCACCTCGTTCGAAAGCGCTTTGACTCGGTCGACCGTCCGATTTGCGGACATCGTCTGGATCAGGCGCACGACGGCAGCATTGATTGTCGCTGGATCGCCAGTTTGAACGGCAGGAATGATGCTGAAGAGATCGCCGCCCACATACTGGTTCTGCGTCATCACCTGGATGTCCAGCGAAGACGCCGGTCCCGCGGAAGCAGTCGCCCCGACACCGAACAGGATCGCTGCCAGAGAGGTCAGGAGAATTGTGCGTCTCATCGGGTTCCCTCCGTCGATTTGCTTTTAGTCGTTTGAGCGGGATGCACGTCCCGCATGTTGGCGATGCTGCGCCAGTCGCTCAGCGCGGACAATCAGCACTTTGGGAATTTGACTTAATCAGGAAGGCGTCGCGGGCGTGCCAATGCCCATGCAGTCAGGTCACGAGCGCTGCGCGTGGACCCACTCCAGAAATCGCGTCACTGCGTGCACGGTGTGCATCGCGCGCACCGACCGGAAGATCTCCCACGCGTGCTGCGCACCCGGCAGTTCCGCATAGACGACCGGTGTGCGCGAGACGGCCCGCAGCCGCTCGACGAACAGCCGCGCCTCTTCTACGCTGGCCAGCGAATCGTGCGTACCGTGCAACACGAAGAAGGGCGGAGCATCGGCGCGCACCTGCTCGATCGCCTC
>JBBIVG010000247.1:0-5094 GCA_037439865.1 Nevskiaceae bacterium | reverse complement strand
GACGCGTGGGCGTTCGTCCAGCGCATCTGCGGCGTGTGCACGGGCGTGCACGCGCTCGCCTCGGTGCGCGCTGTCGAGAACGCGATCGGCATGCCGATCCCCGAGAACGCGAACACGATCCGCAACATCATGCACCTGACCCTGTACTCGCAGGACCACCTGGTGCACTTCTACCACCTGCACGCCCTCGACTGGGTGGACGTGGTGAGCGCGCTGTCGGCCGATCCGGTCGCCACCTCTCAGCTGGCGCAGTCGATCTCGTCGTGGCCGGTGTCCTCGCCGGGCTACTTCCGCGACCTTCAGAACACGCTGAAGAAGTTCGTGGAAAGCGGACAGCTCGGGCCCTTCCGCAACGGCTACTGGGGCCACCCGGCCTACAAGCTGCCGCCGGAAGCCAACCTGATGGCGGTCGGCCACTACCTGCAGGCGCTCGACTTCCAGAAGGAGATCGTCAAGATCCAGACCATCTTCGGCGGCAAGAACCCGCACCCGAACTGGCTGGTGGGCGGCGTGCCCTCGCCGATCAACGTGAACGGCGTCGGCTCGGTGGGCGCGGTCAACATGGTCAACCTGAACCAGGTCGGCAGCATCATCGACCGCACGATCGACTTCATCGACAACGTCTACATCCCGGACCTGCTCGCGATCGCCGGGTTCTACAAGGACTGGGCGCAGTGGGGCGGCGGCCTCGCCTCGAAGTACCTGCTCTCCTACGGCGACTGCCCGAAGAGCGCCAACGACTACAGCGCCGGCAACCTGATGCTGCCGCGCGGCGCGATCATCGAAGGCAACCTGAACGAGGTGCACGACGTCGACCTCGGCAAGCCCGACGAGATCCGCGAGCAGATCGCGCACTCCTGGTACAAGTACGCGGGCGGCAAGGACAGCCTGCACCCGTGGGAAGGTGAGACCGACCCGGACTTCGACCCGGGCAAGGCGGTCAAGGAAGGCGACACGTTCAGGCAGTTCGACGAGTCGGCGAAATACTCGTGGGTGAAGGCCCCGCGCTGGAACGGCCACGCGATGGAGGTCGGCCCGCTGGCCCGTGTCGTGATCGGCTACGTCAAGGGCATTCCCGAGTACAAGGAAGTCGTCGACATGACGCTGGCCAAGCTCGGCGTGCCGGTCACGGCGCTGTTCTCCACGCTCGGCCGCACGGCCGCGCGCGGACTCGAGACCACGATCGCGGCGCACGCGCTCAAGGGCGAGTACCAGAAGCTCATCGCCAGCATCAAGGCCGGCGACACGGCGACGGCGAACCCGGACGCGCACGACCCGCACAAGTGGCCGAAGACCTGCAAGGGCTACGGCTTCGTCGAGGCGCCGCGCGGCGCGCTGGCGCACTGGATCGACATCGAGGACATGAAGATCAAGAACTACCAGGCGATCGTGCCGACGACGTGGAACGCGAGCCCGCGCGACGGCGCCGGCAACATCGGCGCCTACGAGGCCGCGCTCCTCAACACGCCGATGCACGACCCGGAGAAGCCCCTCGAGATCCTGCGTACGATCCACAGCTTCGACCCGTGCCTGGCCTGCGCGACCCACGTGCTCGACATGGACGGCAACGAAGTCAGCAGCGTCAAGGTGCGCTGAGGAGGTAACGTCATGACATACGTCTACCCCTCGACACCCGTGCGCAACAGGGTGCGCGAAGGCAAGTTCAGCGAGGCGATCCTGCCCGTCGGCGAGCAGCCGGGGCCGGTCTACGTCTACGATGCCGCCACGCGGATCTGGCACTGGGTGACGATGCTCAGCATCGTCACCCTGTGCGTGACGGGGTACTTCATCGGCTCGCCGCCGCCGAGCATCGGCGGCGGCGAGACGACGAACCACTTCATGTTCGGCTACATCCGCATGGTGCATTTCATCGCCGGCCAGGTACTGGGCGTCGTGTTCGTGATGCGCCTGTACCGGGTCCTGGTCGGCGGTCCGCACGCCAGGCAGATCTTCTACATCCCGTTCTGGAACGTGCACTGGTGGAAGGACGTCATCGACGAGGTGATGTGGTACCTGTTCCTCAAGAAGCCGAAGGAGTACGTGGGGCACAACCCCCTCGCCCACCTCGCCATGTTCCTGATGTTCCTGCTGCCGACGATCGTCCTGCTGCTGACGGGGTTCGCCCTGTACGCGGAGGAAGCCGGCATCCAGAGCGGCTGGTACAGGGCCTTCGGCTGGGTGTTCGGCGTGCTCGGCAACTCCTTCTCCGTTCGCACCTGGCACCACGTCGCCATGTGGATCGTCGTCCTCTTCTCGATCGTCCACATGTACATGGCGATCCGCGAGGACATGACGCACCGCCAGACGACGATCAGCTCGATGGTCAGCGGCTGGAGGTTCTTCCGCTGACCGCCTGAGAGACGCACTGTCGAATGCAGCGGGGCCGGCTCATCACCGGCCCCGCTGCTTGTCGGGGCCCGCATACGGGTGTCGAGGAGGGCCCCATAGCCGCTAACATAGGCCGCCCCGCCGCCGGCGGGTCTTGGTAGGAAGACGCATGACTTCGGGAGGATCCGGGTCCCCCGGGCGCCGCATCAGGGTGCTCGGCGTGGGCAACCTGTTGTGGGCCGACGAGGGTTTCGGCGTGCGCTGCATCGAGGCGCTCGCGGAGGCCTGGGAATTTCCGCCCGACGTCGAGCTGCTCGACGGCGGGACGATGGGGCTCGCGCTGATTCCGCTGCTGCAGGAGGCGACGCACGTACTCCTGTTCGACACCGTGGATTTCGGCGGCGAGCCGGCCAGCCTGATCGTCGCACGGGACGAGGAGCTGCCGCGCGTGATGAGCCGCGGCAAGATGAGCCTGCATCAGGTCGGCATGAACGACGTCCTGGCCTCCCTCGAGATGCTCGGCCACCGTCCCGAGGCGTTCTCGCTCGTGGGCGTGCAGCCGGTCGAGCTCGCGGACTACGGCGGCAGCCTGACGCCCGCGGTTCGCGACCAGCTCCCCCGCGCGCTCGAGATCGGCCTCGCGGAGCTCGCCGCCTGGGGCGTCGTGCCGAAGGCGAAGACTCGACCCGGCAACGACGCGCTGGTCTCCGACGCGCTCGGCCTCGGGCGCTACGAGAGCGAGCGGCCCACCGAAGACGTCGCCTGGCGACGCGGTGACGCACGGTTCGTGGAGCCGGCCGGACCGGCAGGCGCACGCGACGACGACGGAGAGACATCGGCATGAGCGAGATCATCGAGGGCCTGGTGGCCCAGCCGGGTTGCGAGGTCGTACGCCAGGCGGACCTCGAGGCCTTCCTAGCGCATCACCCCCGGGCGCTCGTGTTCTTCACGGGCGACACCGTGTCACGACCCGAAGGCCTCGACGTGGCGGTCGTCGTTCGCGAGATGCTCGCGAAATACGCGGGCCGGCTGGTCGTGGGGCTGGTGGACCGCCGCGACGAGGGTGCGCTCATGCCGCGCTTCGGCGTGGTCGTCCTGCCGGCCGTTGCATACGTGCGCGACGGGCAGGCCGCCGAAGTCGTGGCCCGCATGAGGGACTGGCCGGTGTTCCTCCAGGCCTGCGAGCGCCTGCTCGCGCCCGGCGATCCGTTGGCTTCGACGTCCGTGGGAGGACACGCATGACCGATTTCCCGCTCGTCTGGCACGCGAAGGTGCCGGCACAGTCCGTGGGCCCGGGCGAGGAGGACCTGCGCCTCCTCAACATGCCCACGGGCCAGGCGCAGCCCCGCCGCGGCACGAAGGCCGTTTCCGCGCTGGCGCCCCCGGCGCGCGCCGTCCTCGAGGAGGCGATCGCCGCACTGCGCCGCCACGCGGAGGGCGCGAAGGAAGCCGCGCGCATCAGCCTGCGCGGCCTCGAGCAGTCCGATCGCGACACCGTGCTCGACGTGCTCGGCGAGGGCGACGTGTGGGCGCAGCTCGGCGGCAACGTCGCGTACGACATTTCCGAGTCCGTGCTGACCGGCCTGTGGCACGTCACGGCGACGGAGCAGGACGGGTCGAAGACCGAGTGGCTCGAGGTCGGCGAAATTCCGCAGGTGATCGTCGCGGCGACCGAGCGCATGCCGCGCGAATCGATCGTGGTCCCGGCGCAGGTGCCGCAGGGCGCGATGAACTCGATCGCGCTCCTGACCGAGCTGCAGGAGCGCTCCGCCGCCTGCCGGCCCGGCACCGAGAACCACGTCATCAACTTCACGCTGCTGCCCATCACCGAGGTGGACGCCGAAGTGCTCACGACCGTGCTCGGGCAGATCCCGCTCGTGATCCGCGGCGGCGGCTACGGCAGCTGCCGCATCTTCGAGACCGGCCTCCGCCACGTCTGGGCCGTGCAGTACCTGAACTCAATGGACAAGGTGATCCTCGACACGCTCGAGATCGGCGGCGTGCCGGTCGCCGCGCTCGCCGCACGCGAGGATTTCGAGGACTCCGCCCGGCGCCTCGCCGAGATCGTGCAGGCGTACGCGCCATGACGGGCGGTTTCGAAGGCAGCTACCTCGGCGACGCCTCGAAGCTCGCGGACGACGCGCGCCTGGAGTGCGGCATCTGCTGGTGGGTGTACGACCCCGCGCTCGGCGACGAAGTCACCCAGGTGCAGCCGGGCACGCCGTTCGCGCTCCTGCCCGACACCTGGCGCTGCCCGAACTGCGACGCGGAGAAGAGCAAGTTCATGGTGCTCGGCCAGGCCGGCGGTCCCTCGCCGCTGGCGCATCCCGTGGAGCAGCTCGCCAACGCCTACCGGCGCGTCGCGCTCTCAATGAAGGGCCTGCCGATCTACAACCCGACGCTGGCGGTCGAGGCCATCGGCTTTCGCGAGTACGAGGGTCGCCAGGCCGGCGTCATCGTCACCCCCTGGTTCATGAACCTCACCGTGCTGCCCGCCGAGGCGGAGAAGTCGGTGTGGGTCTCGGGCGGCACCGTGCGACTCACCTTCCCGTCCGGCCAGTACGACCTGCTGGTGGCCGAATTGCCGGGCTTCGGTCTCGTCGGCACGTGCCCGCTGTTCCCGCTCATGAGCGACTTCACCGACCACGAGGCCGCGCAGGTCGCCGCGAAGGCCGCGGCGGACGCGCTGTTCGAGTCGGAGGAGCCGCCACCGGCCCCGTCGGTCTCGCGCCGCCAGCTGCTCGGCGGCTGACCGAGCGGCGACCG
>JBBIVG010000246.1:4776-5098 GCA_037439865.1 Nevskiaceae bacterium | reverse complement strand
CGACGCGCCACCCGACGGCAGATCATTGAAAGCGGGCCCACAGGACGCAGCGTCAACCGCAGGTGCCGCTCCGATCGCGCAGATGAACGCAGCGAGCAGCCAGTGGAACTGCGCAGTCGGGATGATCACGCTCCCATCATAAGATCGTCTTGGTCACCGGACCGGCCGGCGCGCTTTCGACTCCGGTGTTCGTGTAGGAGGCGACGGTGAAGTACCAGGTCCCAGCGGCCAGCCCATCGATGTGCAGCGTCGTGGTGCTCGGCGAAGCAACGTCGACGGCCTGCGTCAGCGAGCCCGCCGATTGCCCGTAGCGAACCTTGTA
>JBBIVG010000246.1:0-4748 GCA_037439865.1 Nevskiaceae bacterium | reverse complement strand
GCGGCGAGCCGTCTTCGTTCTGCGTCGGGGCGGTCCAGGTCAGGTCCGCGAATCCGGTGGTCGGTGGCGGCGTCGGGGTTGGCGTGGGAGTCGGGGTGGGGGTCGGTGACGGAGTCGGAGCAGGTGTCGGTGTCGAAATGGTACTGCTCGTGGTGCCGCCGGACCCACCGCCACATCCGGCCAGCAATGCGAGCATCAGGCCCGCGAAGATTCTGCTCGTCTTCCGTCGCTCAATCTTTGCCAACATCTGCTCCCAATCGTCATGCGAATTCCTGGACGAGTTCCGGGCCTGGATCCGGCGCGACGGGGAGGGGGGGACTGCGGCAGGCGCTGCTTGGCTCGCGGAGGAGTGTTGGCGCCGATCCGGCAACCCCGCTATCCGTGGCTCGTCATCAACCAGGACCGGAGGTTTTGCGTCCCCGCCTTGCGGCGGGTATGCCCTGTTCGGACGCGCGACGATATTTGACATAAACGCCGCGCGCAAGCCCATCAGACTCCCGCCCTGGCGAATTGTTCCCGGTGATCCATCGGGGGCGCGGTTTTTCCGGTCCGCCGTCCCACTTTGGGACCCGCCGCACGTCGATCGGCGCATTCGGACACTACGATCAGCCAGGATTTCCCCGTCGTCCAGGATGACGCCCATGACCCGCATCCGAACCGCCGTCTTTCCCGTCGCCGGGCGCGGCACGCGCTTCCTTCCCGCCACCAAGGCGAGCCCGAAGGAAATGCTGCCGATCGTGGACAAGCCGCTGATCCAGTACGCGGTCGAGGAGGCGCTGGCCGCCGGCGCGGACAAGCTGGTCTTCATCACCGGCTATGCCAAGCGAGCGATCGAGGACCACTTTGACACCGACCACGAGCTCGAGCAGGAACTCGCGGCGCAGGGCAAGCACGAACTGCTCGCCACGGTGCGCGGCATCGTGCCGTCCTATGCGAGCTGCATGTACATCCGGCAGCCGGCGCCGCTCGGCCTCGGTCACGCGGTGCTTTGCTCGCGGCCGCTGGTTGGCGACGAGCCGTTCTTCATCCACCTCGCGGACGACCTGGTTGCCGCCGAGGAACCGTGCCTCAGGCAGATGGCGCGCGTGTTCGAAGAGCGACGGGCGAGCGTCCTCGGCGTCGAGACCGTGCCGTACGAGGACACGCACAAGTACGGCATCGTGGCAACGCAGCCGGTTGGCAGGAACGTCGGTCGGGTCGAGCGCATCGTCGAGAAGCCGACGCCGGACGAGGCACCGTCGAATCTCGCTGTCGTCGGGCGATACCTGCTGACGCCCGCCATCTACGACAAGCTCGAGAGGGCCGGCCGCGGCGCTGGCGGAGAGATCCAGCTCACGGACGGGATCGCGGCGCTGCTGGCGGACGAGGAGGTGTATGCCTACGCGTTCGAGGGCAAGCGTTACGACTGTGGCTCGAAGCTCGGCTACCTCTCGGCAAGCGTCGAGTTCGCGCTGAGGCATCCTGGCCTGCGCGACGACTTCGCCCGGTTTCTCGCGACGCTGGTCGCCGAGAGGCTGCGCGATCCGAGGAGGCCGGCGGCTGCGGAGCCCCGGGAGTTGCGCAGGTCGGCGTGATTCAGCGCATTTCCATCCAGCCGTTCGTGTTCGACCAGGCGGGCATCGGGGGGCGGACTTGCAGTCGGCCGGCTCCGCCACACACCGCGCATCGCACGCTGATCGGCAAACGCAGCCCCCCTTTGCCGTCCGCAACAAGCTTCTCGAGTGGCAGCGTGGCCCAGCGATCACAGCGCGGGCAGTAAGCCCTCAGCTCGTGGCCGCGCTCGTGCAGGCCGGCGAGCGTGCCGAGGTCAATCATGCGCCGAGGGTACGGGGATGGTGGGCTCAGGTCGTGAGCCTGGCGCCTTCTGTGCCGAGCGTGGGCCAACAAACTGCAACGTTGCTTCTTGCGGTCTGACCCGGCACAGTCCGCGCAGCAACGAGAACCCCGGGGACCCCTTTGGCCAAGCGCTTCACGTCCTACATCCTGATTGGCATGGCTCTCGGCATCCTGGTCGGCTGGTTGCTGAACCGGAACATCACCGACCCCGACGCGCTGGCGAAGCTCGGCGGCTATTTCTCGATCGTCACGGACGTCTTCCTGCGCCTGATCAAGATGATCATCGCGCCGCTGGTGTTTTCGACGCTCGTGATCGGCATCGCGCACCTGGGCGACACGGCATCGCTCGGCCGCGTGGGCCTGCGAACACTCGGGTGGTTCATCATGGCGTCGGTCATCTCGCTGCTGCTCGGCATCGTGATGGTGACGCTGCTGGAGCCCGGAGCGTCACTCGCGCTGCCGCTGCCCGCGGCCAATGCGGCGGTCGACGTGAAGGCCACGACCCTGACGCTCAAGGATTTCGTCACGCACCTCGTGCCCAGGTCGGTGGCCGAGGCGATGGCGAACAACGAGATCCTGCAGATCGTCGTGTTCTCGGTGTTCTTCGGCGTCGGGCTCGCCGCCGTCGGGGACAAGGGGCGCGCCCTGCTGCAGGTGATCAACGGCATCGCCGAGGTCATGCTCAAGGTCACTGGCTACGTGATGCTGGTCGCGCCAGTGGCGGTCTTCGCCGCCATCGCGGCGACGATCACCACAAAGGGCCTCGGGATCCTCGTGACTTATGCCAAGTTCATCGGCTCGTTCTATCTCTCGATCGGCATTCTCTGGGGCGTACTTGTGCTGCTGGGCTGGCTCGTCATCGGCGGGCGGGTGCGCCGGCTCGTGCGGGAGGTGCGTGAGCCGATCCTGCTCGCATTCTCGACGGCGAGTTCGGAGGCGGCGTACCCGCGGACCCTCGAGGCGCTCGAGCGCTTCGGCGTGTCGAATCGCATCGCGAGCTTCGTGCTGCCGCTCGGCTACTCGTTCAACCTCGACGGCTCGATGATGTACTGCACATTCGCCACGCTTTTCATCGCGCAGGCGTTCGGCATCGACCTCACGCTGTCGCAGAAGCTCACGATGCTGCTGCTGCTCATGATCACGAGCAAGGGCATGGCCGGCGTGCCGCGCGCATCGCTGGTCGTGATCGCCGCGACGCTGTCGTTCTTCCACATCCCGGAGGCGGGGCTGCTGCTGATCCTCGCGGTGGATCACTTCCTCGACATGGGGCGCAGCGCGACGAACGTAGTGGGCAATTCGGTCGCCACGGCGGTGGTGGCGAAGTGGGAAGGGGAGTTGCAGCCCGCACGGGCTGAGGAAACCGGGGCGGGCTAGGCGCTCCGCAGGACGCTCGCACCGGTAGACCGGCCCGGGCGGCTTCCGGAGCCGCCGATGAATTTCTCCGCGAACGCGACAGAAATTCGACGAGCCGCCGCGAGGGCAGGGGGCCACGATGGCCCCATGGACAACAACCGACGCCTGCACCGCGCGACCCGGGTTTTCCTCGCGTCGCTCCTGATCTCCTTTGGCACCGCGGCCCCGGAAGTCCTCCGCCAGATGGCGGACGAACTCGAGGAGTTGGAGGAGGAGGCAGCCCCGCGTTCGGCTCCGGGGGCGCTGAGCGACGAGGGACTGCCCTCGAGTCGCACTTGACACGGTTGGCGCCGTCTCCCGTGGCGCCATGTTGTAGCTGTTAAGCTACAATGAGCCGGGTAGACGTCCGGGAGTACCGCAAGGCGAACGGTCGCACACCGTTCACCTCATGGATGGATGGCCTTGACGACAGGCAGGCCCGCGCCAGGATTGCAGTACGCATCCTGAGGCTGCGCGCCGGTCTGCGTGGCGACTGGAAACCGGTGGGCTCCGGCGTCTTCGAACTGAGAATAGATCATGGGCCCGGCTATCGCATCTACTGCGCCGAGGATGGCTCGGCGATCGTTCTGCTGCTATGCGCGGGCGATAAGCGTACGCAGGCGCGCGACATCGAGGTAGCACATGAATACTGGAAAGACTACCAGGGCCGCCGCACCAAGTCGGCCGTTTCGCGCGGCAGACTATCTTCGTGACGATGCCGACATCGCTGCATTTCTCGAGGCGATGCTGGAGGATGGCGACCCCAGGGTCGTGCCGCTGGCACTGCGTGCCGTCGCCGATGCTGTCGGCGGAATGGCCGCGCTTGCGGAGCGCGCCGGCCTGAATCGCGAAACGCTGTATCGGACGCTCTCGCATCGAGGCAATCCTCGTCTCGACACCCTGGCAGCGATACTGCGAGCGTTCGGGTTGCGCCTGGCCGTCGCCCCTGCAGCGAAGCCTGCGCGCCGGTCACGATCTCGCATTGCGGCGTAAAGGTCCGGGCGGTTCACTGCCTCGCAGCAGGCCCGCCCGCCACCGTCCCCGCCTTCACGAGAACCATCCGGCCCGGGTCGATCCGCCGCTTGATCGCGTCGTTGACCTGCTCGCGTGAGATGTCGGCGATCTTCTTCGGATAGTCGTCCACGAACGACAGCGGCATCCCGCGGTTCAGCATCACGAGGATCGTTCCCGCCATGCCACCGGTTGTC
Organism: Nevskiaceae bacterium; assembly: GCA_037439865.1. Taxonomy (GTDB): domain Bacteria; phylum Pseudomonadota; class Gammaproteobacteria; order Steroidobacterales; family Steroidobacteraceae; genus RPQJ01. Next base: position 312 of record JBBIVG010000246.1, on the reverse strand, counting down.
GCAAGGCCGACCTGGTAGAGTCCGGCGAGCTCGCTCTTCGCACGCTTCAATTCCTCATCCGTGACGCCCTTGTTGCGCCAGGCCTCGAGCTCGCGCCGCGTGGATGCGAGACCCTTGTCGAGCAGCTCCGGCGCAAACGCCGCCTGCAGGCTCCACTCTCCGTCGGTGAAGGTGTCATTGGCCATGGCGGCCGAGATTCCGTACGTCAGGCCTTCCTTGTCGCGCACGGTCGACATGAGGCGACTGGTGAATCCGCCGCTGCCGAGGATACGTGTGCCCAGCCGCAGAGGCAGCGCGTCCGCATCGGCATAC
>JBBIVG010000245.1:0-5107 GCA_037439865.1 Nevskiaceae bacterium | reverse complement strand
GAGCGAACCGATGTTGCCGCCGGGGAACTCGATCGGCTGCACGGTGAAACTGTCGGTGGTGAAGACGAGCTCGCCGTCGCCCGAATCCCACGGCAGCACCGCGGCGTCGGTGTCGGTGTCGAGCAACGGATTGCCGAGGTGCCGCGCGAAAAGCTCCTGGATCAGCTCGCGCATGTATCGTCCGCCGTTGCCGTGTGCCAGCGAGACGTGGGTGTCCTGCATCGTCACTGGCGCACCTCGCGGCCCGGCCGCCCGATGGACTCGAGCGGGATCCGCGCCTCCTCGTTCCAGGCATCGAGCTCGGCGCGGATGTGCTCGCGCATGTGCTCACGAACGTCGTTCACGGAATTGAAGAACTCGGCCATCATCAGCACCCAGCAGTACATGCCGCGGCGCGTGAGCCGCAGCGCATCCGATTCGTGGCGCGTGGCGCCGACCATGCGCATCGCAAGCAGCTCGGGCGCCATGTGGAGCCAGAACGCCGCGCCGTAGCGCTCGGCGATGTACTCGCGCTTGAGCGCGCCGCCGAAGAGCCGCACGAGGTAGTCGTAGCGCATGCGCTCCCTGAGCCCCAGCGTGCGCTTCTGCGTGATACCGCTCTGCCCGCCTTCGATGCGCTGGCAGTAATGGTTCAGCGAGAACGTCGTCGAGTACATCGCGCCGCCCACGTAGCTGAACGCGCCGCTGCCGACGCCCACGTAGTCGTCCTCGTCGATGATGTACTCGTCGAACATGCCCTCGCCGCGCGTGAAGCACCAGGCCGAGGAGGCGCGATACTTCGGCAGCAGCCGCTCGAGCACCCGCTCGTACATCTCGTGCCGCTGCGACTCGTCCGCGTGGCCCATGGTCTTCTGCATCTTGTGGCGGGCCGTCGTCGCCGTCATGAGCGGGTAGAACGAGACCTGGTCCACGTCGAGCTCGAGCAGCGCGTCGATGTCGCGGTCGAGCATCGCGAGCGTCTGCCCGGGGAGATTGAAGATCATGTCCACGTTGAGCGTCGGGAAGACCCCGCGGATCGCCGCCAGCCGCTCACGGATCTCGGCCCGCTGCCGTACTTCTCGAGACGGTCCATGCCGGCGAGGAGCCCGTCGTCGAAGCTCTGCACGCCAACGGAGAACCGCGTGACACCGGCATCGCGGTAGCGCCGCAGGACCTCGGGCTCGAGGTGGTTCGGGTTTGTCTCGATCGAGACCGTGTGCACCGGCGAAGCCGAGCGGATCAGGTCGAGCGTCGCGAGGAGTTCCGAGGGATTCACCGTCGGCGTGCCGCCGCCCACGTAGACGTCGCTGAAGCGGAACCCCTTCTCGTGGTAGAGGCGGATCTCGCGCCGCAGCGCCTCGAAGTAGCGGCCAGTCTTCGGCTCGTTGTAGCGCACGCGGTGGAACGAACAGAACGGGCACAGCACCTCGCAGAACGGCACGTGCACGTACAGCTGGCACGGGCGCGCGGGCGGCGCGGGCATTACCTCGGCCGCGTCGTCCTCGTCGAAACGCATGGCGAGCGCGTACTCGCGGCGCAGGACGTGCAGGAACGGGCGTTCGAACCAGAGCATCGGCGCAGTCTACCGGAGCGAGCCCAGGAACTCGGCCACCTGGCCGTAGCCGAGGGCGCCGTCGTTGCACGGAATTCGTTCCGGGAGCAGCACCCGGAAGCCCCGCCGCTCGAGTCCGGACGTCGCGAGCTGCGCCAGCAGCCGGTTCTGGAACACGCCGCCCGTGAGCCCCACGACGGCCGTGCCGGAACGGTCGCGCTCGCCGTCGGCCACGCGGAAGATCGCGTCGGCCAGCGCCAGGTGCACGGCGGCCGCGCGCTCCTCGACCGGGCGGCGCGCATCGGCGCACCAGCCCAGCAGGGGCGACCAGTCGATGCGTACCAGGCCGTGCGCGTCGGGAATGAGGGGCAGCACCGGGAAATCGCCTTCGTCCCGGGCGCGCGCCTCGAGCCACATCGGACCCTGCCCTTCGAAGCTCGTCTCCGCGACGCCGAGCACGATGGCCGCCATGGCGTCGAACACCCGCCCCGCGGCGCTCGACTGGGGCGCGTTCACGCCGCGCTGCCACGCCTCGCGCACGATCGGATCCGGAATCGAGACGGGGCACTCGACGCCGGCCTCCCAGCAGAGCGCCGCCGCACTGCGCCACGGCGAACGGCCCGCCTTGTCGCCGCCCGGCAGCCGGAAGGGCCGCAGGCTGGAAATTCGGTGCCAGGCACCGATTTTTCCCGTGAAGGTCTCGCCGCCCCAGAGCGTGCCGTCGGCGCCGTACCCGACGCCGTCCCAGGCAAAGACGATCGCCGGCTCCTCGACTCCGTGCTCCGTGACGAGGGCCGACGCGTGCGCGTGATGATGCAGCACGGTCGTATGGGCGAGCCCGGCCGCCTGGACCCAGCGCGTCGTCGTGTAGCCGGGATGCGCATCGCACAGCCAGTGCCTGGCCTGGACGTCATAGAGACGTTGCAGGTCGCCCACGACCTGCTCGAAGACTCGTTCGCTGCGCAGCGTGCCCATGTCACCGATGTGCGGCGAGATCACGACGCGCCTGTCCCACGCGAGCGCGACCGCGAGCTTGAGGTGCCCTCCGACCGCGAGCACGGGTTCCGGCAGCGCCGCCGGCAGTTCGAGCTCGAGCGGCGCCGTGCCGCGACCGAGCCGGATCGGCCGCGAACGGCCGGCGGCGACGCGCACCACGGAATCATCCGCCGGTCGCACGATCGGCCGATCGTGATGCAGGAAGGCGTCGGCCACCGCCGCGAGCCGCTCCTCCGCTTCGGCTGGATCGGTGAGCACCGGCTCGCCACTCACGTTGCCGGACGTCGCCACGACCGGGCCGCCGAACCCGGCGAGCAGCAGGTGATGCAGCGGGCTGTACGGCAGGAAAGCACCGACCTCGGCGAGCCCGGGCGCCACGGACGGTGCGAGTCGTGAGCCGGCGCGCCTCCGCGCCAGCACGATCGGACGTGCCGGGTCGACCAGCGCCTCGCGCTCGATGGCGTTCGGTTCGAGCTCTGTGCACAACACCTCGAGGCCGTCGCGACCCGCCTGCGGGAACATGACCGCGAGTGGCTTGTGCGGGCGCCGCTTGCGCTCGCGCAGGCGCTGGACCGCGGCCTCGCTGCGCGCGTCACACAAGAGGTGATACCCGCCGATGCCGCGCGCCGCCAGCACACGCCCTGCCCTCAGTTCGGCGACCGCGGCCGCGATCGCCGCCGCGTCGCCCTGCACCGTCGCTGCGCCATCGGCGACGAACGCCAGGTGCGGACCGCACACCGGGCAGGCGACCGGTTCGGCGTGGAAGCGCCGGTCGAGCGGGTCCTCGTACTCGCGCCGGCACTCGGCACAGAGCTCGAAGCGCGCCATGCTGGTGTTCGGCCGGTCGTAGGGCAGCGCCTCGATCAGCGTGTAGCGCGGGCCGCATTGCGTGCAGTTGATGAACGGATAGCGGTAGCGGCGATCGGTCGCATCGGCCAGCTCGCGCACGCAGTCGTCGCACGCGAAGAAGTCCGGCGGCACCGAGACCTGTGGCGCATCCGCCGCGCTGCTGGCCGCGATGACGAATCCCGCCGCATCCGGCATAGCGCAATCGGCCACCGTACGGATCGCCGGCCGCGCCAGCGGCGGCGCACGGCTCACAATCTCGTCGGCAAACGCCGCGACACTCGAGCGCAGACCGCTCACGACGACCTCGACGTCCCCGCGCAGGTTGCGCACGTACCCGTCGAGCCCGTGCTCGTGCGCGAGCCGATAGACGAACGGACGGAAGCCGACCCCCTGCACCCTGCCGGTCATGATCAGCCGGCGGGCGGCGCGACCTGCGACGGGCTCGCTCACGCCCCTTCGGCCCCGGACGCCTTGCGCCCGGCCCAGACGTTCTCGCGCACGCCGTTCGCCCACCAGATCCGGCACGCGCCCTCGTCGGAGACCATGCACGGGCCCACCGGCTGGCGCGGCGTGCACGCGAGCCCGTACAGGCGGCACTCGTTCGGGTAGATCTTGCCGAGCACGACTTTCGCGCAGTCGCAGCCCGGCGGCATCTGGCCGGCGCGCTTGCGCGCCATGTCTGTGTACGAGGGCAACCGAACGCGCGAATCGTGAGCGGAATATGCGGGCTTCAGCGCATAACCCGAGGCCGGGATCGTACCGATGCCGCGCCAGTTGCCATCGACGATGTCCATCGTCTCGTCCATGAACCGTTGCGCGGCGACGTTGCCGCCGGGCCGGACGACCTGCGGATAGCAGTTGTCGAGGAAGCAGCGTCCTTCGAGGCGCTGGCGAAGCACGGAGTACAACGCCGCGAGCAGCGAGTCGGACGTAAAACCCGCGATCGAGGTGGGAATGCCGTGGTCGCGCGGGACGAACTCCCACTCCTCCGGCCCCATCACCGTCGAGACGTGGCCGGGCGCGACCAGCGCCTCGAAACCCGGCTCGCCCGAATCGAGCAGCATCTTCACCGCGGGCCAGGTGCGCCGGCCGGACATGAGGAACAGCAGGTTCTCCGGTGCACCCTGCGCGAGCAGCGCGGCTGCCGGCGCAGTCGTCGTCTCGAACCCGGCCGCGAGGAACACGACTGTGCGCGACGGAGTCTGCGCGGCGATGCGCGCAGCCTCCAGCGGGCTCGCGATCGGCCGCACGTCGGCGCCGGCCGCCTTGGCCTGCTCGAGCGAGCGCGGCTCGCTCTTCGGCGCGTTCACGGGCACGCGCAGCATGTCGCCGTAGGCGACGAGGATGACTTTCTCGTGCAGGGCGAGCTGGATCGCCTCGTAGATGTCCTCTTCGGGGCAGATGCACACGGGGCAGCCCGGCCCCGGCACGAGTTCGATGTTCTGCGGGATGGCCTTGCGCAGGCCCGCGGTCGTGATCGACCGCTCGTGCCCGCCGCAGACGTTCATCACCTTGATCTTCGGCGGCAGGGGCAGTGCGCGGATGCGCTCGAGCCATTCGGCGCCGGTGACCATGGATTACTCCTGCGCGGCGCGACGGCCGCGCTGTGCGGCAACTTCGGAGCGGAGCCAGTCAAGCCAGGCGGTGAACCCGTCGCCGCCGCGCTTCGTGAGTTCGATCACGGGGCGTCGTTTGCGAGCCTGCCGCGCCTCGCCGCCACTGGCCCGCCGG
>JBBIVG010000244.1:0-5120 GCA_037439865.1 Nevskiaceae bacterium | reverse complement strand
GATCGTCGGCTGAACCTTAAATCGGGGCTACGGGTCACACGCATGCAGCTGAAGGACAAAGTCGTCGCCGTGACCGGCGGGGCTCGCGGCATCGGCCGCGCGATCGCGAACGCGTTTGCCGCAAAGGGCGCGCGCATTGCACTCATCGATCTCGTCGCCAGGGATCTCGAAACTGCGAAGTCAGAGTTCGCGGCCGCCGGCGTCGCCGTCGGCACCTACACGGCCAATGTCGCGCGCGAGAGCGAGGTGATCGCGGCGCTCGATGGCGTGGTTGCCGACTTCGGCAGCCTCGACGTCATGGTCAGCAACGCGGGCATCATCAAGGACAGCCTGCTCGTCAAGGCGAAGGACGGCGCCATCGTCGGCAAGATGTCGCTCGACCAGTGGCAGGCCGTGATCGACGTGAACCTGACCGGCGTGTTCCTTTGCGGGCGCGAAGCGGCCGAACGCATGATCAAGCTCGGCAATGGCGGGCTCATCATCAACATCTCGAGCATCTCGAAGTGCGGCAACGCCGGCCAGACGAACTATTCGGCCGCGAAGGCCGGCGTCACGGCCATGGCGACGGCCTGGGCGAAGGAACTCGCCCGCTACGGCATCCGGGCGGCGTCCATCGCGCCCGGCTTCACCCGCACCGACCTGCTCGCCGGCATGCCGCCCGAGATGCTCGACAAGGTCACGGCACCGATCCCGCTGAAGCGCCTCGCGCTGCCCGAGGAGATCGGCCACACGGCCGTCTACATCGCCGAGAACGACTACTTCACCGGGCGCGCCATCGACGTCGATGGCGGCCTGCGCCTGTAAGCCTCACCCTCCGGGAGGGAATCGCCCATGTTGATGCAGGACGTCCGCCATCGTCACGGGAGGCGCCTCGGGCCTCGGTCTCGCCGTCGTGGAGAGCGTCGTCGCCGCGGGCGGCCGCGCGACCCTGGTCGACGTCAACGAGGCGGCGGGCCAGGAGGTGACCCGGCGCCTCGGCAAGCAGGCCGCTTTCCTCAAGGTGGACGTCACCTCCGAGAGTGCCGTGGACGAGGCGGTGCGTTCCGCCGTCGAGTCGATGGGCGGCCTCAACCTCGCCGTCAACTGCGCCGGCGTGGGCTGGCCGAAGCGCATGGTCGGCAAGGAAGGCCCGATGCCGGGCGACTTCTTCCGCAAGGTGATCGAGATCAACCTCGTCGGGACGCTGCTCGTCAGCAAGGCGGCGGCCGCAGCGATGCAGAAGAACACGCCGAACGCCGAGGGCGAGCGCGGCGCCGTCGTGATGACGGCGTCGGTGGCGGCCTTCGACGGCCAGATCGGCCAGGTCGCGTACTCGGCGTCCAAGGCCGGCGTCGTGGGCATGACGCTGCCGATGGCCCGCGAGCTCGCCGCCTTCGGCATCCGCGTCGTGACGATCGCGCCGGGCCTGTTCCTCACGCCGATGATGGCCGCGCTTCCCAAGGAGGCGCAGGACTCGCTCGGCAAGCAGGTGCCCTTCCCGCCTCGCCTCGGCCACCCGGCGGAATTCGCCTCGATGGTGCGGCAGATCGTCGAGAACCCGATGCTGAACGGCGAGACGATCCGGCTCGACGGGGCCATCCGGATGGCCCCGCGCTGAAGGTGCCGCGAACCCGCGTGATGGCCGCCGGCGTGTCGCTCACGCCGCCGGCAATTCGCCGGCCGCGATGAGCTGCTGGCGGAACTGCGCCAGGAACGGCTCGATGTAGTTCGGGAAGAGCTCGTCGAGCGGCGTACCCTTGAAATCGGGGATGAAGGTCCGGTTCCAGTTCGCAAACAGCGACATGCCCTCCGCGCCCTCGGTTGCGAGGATGCCGATGGCCATGAGCTCCTTCAGCCCGCCCATGGGCTGCCGCTCATACGCGGCCCTCCACGCGGCGTTGCCGAGATAGACGCGCTCGACCTTGCGGCCCAGCGTGCGCTCGCGCAGTGCGAGCAGCTCGTCCCACGTGCAGTACGCCGTGGCCGCCACCGGACAGATCGCATTGCGCGACACCGGGTGCGCGAGCACGTGCGGGATGATCCGGCCCACGTCGCGGCCAGTGGACCAGGATACGAGCTGCGAGCCGTCGCCCATGACCATCACCGGCTCGAGCATGTAGTACTCGGGCCAGAACCCCGCCGGAATGATCGTGTAGTCGAGCCCGGCGAACTCGATCACGCGGCGGATGAACGCCTTCTGGCGCGCCATGGCCCGGTGGATCGTGTCGGTCGGCCAGAACTGCTCGAACTCGTAGATGGCGCCGAATTCGGAGGGCACGAAGCGCTCGACCCCCGCCTCCTTCGCCGCCCAGATGAGCGGGTACTGCGACTCCGTGGCGTTGATCGGCACGCACGACACCAGGTAGTCGGTGCCACGCAGCGCCGGGATCAATTCGGCGTGGTCGGTGACATCCGCGAGCTTCACCTCGACGCCCGCCTTGCGCCACCGGTCGTAGATGCCCTGCTTGGCGTCCGCACTGTGCGGGGCGAGCGCGGAGCGTTTCTCCTGCTGGCCGGGCCTGCGTGCCAGGACCTGTACGTTGAACGACCCGAGCCGGATGAGTTCCTCGACGCAGGCGCTGCCGGCGGTCCCGGTGGCGCCGAATACCGTGATCGTCTTTGTCATCGGATTTTCCATTCTACGCAGGTCACGCGACGGCTCCGAATCGCGCCATCCCCGCCCCCCTCTTCCCGGGCGTGGAGTTCGCTTCGCAGGTGGGGCTACCATACGCTATTGCGCTGCAACGAAGCACGGCGCCCGGCAACGAATCCGCGACCAACACACGAACCTGCGGGGTCCTCCAAGTGACTGAAAACCAGATGGAAAACATCGAACGGGACGTGATGGAGTACGACGTCGTGATCGTGGGCGCAGGCCCGGCGGGCCTGGCGTGCGGGATCCGGCTCAAGCAGCTCAAGCCCGACCTGAACGTCTGCATCCTCGAGAAAGCCGCGAGCGTCGGGGCGCACATGCTGTCGGGTGCCGTCTTCGAGCCGGGCGCGCTCGATGATCTGCTGCCGGGCTGGCGCGACGAGCACAAGGGACTGCGCGTACCGGCCGGTCGCGACGAGTTCAGCCTGCTCACGAAGACGAAGCGCATCCGGATGCCGACGCCTCCGCAGATGAACAATCACGGCAACTTCATCATCGCGCTGGGCGGGCTCGTCGAGTACCTGGGGACGAAAGCCGAGTCTCTCGGCTGCGACGTCTTCGCGGGCTTCGCGGCGGCCGCGCCCCTCTTCGACGACAAGGGCGCGGTCGTCGGCGTGCGCATCGGCGACATGGGTCTCGAGAAGACCGGCGAGCCCGGGCCCAACTTCGCGCCGGGACCCGAGATCCGCGCGAAGACCACGATCCTCGCGGAAGGCTGCCGCGGCAGCGTGTCTAAGGTCCTGATCCAGCGCTTCCGCCTCGACGCCGGCAAGTCGCCACAAACCTACGGCCTTGGATTCAAGGAACTGTGGCAGTTGCCGGAAGGGCGCGTGCAGCCAGGCCTAATCCAGCACACGGTCGGCTGGCCGATGGATGCCGCGACCTACGGCGGCAGCTTCATGTATCACCTCGACCAGAACCGGCTGTACGTCGGTTTCGTGGTCGGCCTCGATTATGCCGATCCGCGCTTCCAGCCCTTCGAGGCGTTCCAGCAGTTCAAGAACCACCCGAGCCTGCGGCCGCTGTTCGACGGAGGCGAGATCCTGTCCTACGGCGCGCGGACGATCGTCGAGGGCGGCTGGCAGTCGATGCCCACGCTCGAGATGCCGGGCGCGATGCTGATCGGCGATGCGGGCGGTACGTTGAACGTGCCGAAGATCAAGGGCGTGCACCAGGCGATCCGCTCGGCCGTGCTCGCAGCGGAGCATCTCGTCGAGCAGGGGCGCGCGGAAGGCTATGACCAGCGCTGGCGCAAGTCGCCGGGCGGCGTCGAACTCTACAAGGTCCGCAACATCCGCCCCGGCTTCCGCTACGGCATGTGGGTCGGCATGGCGAACGGCGCGCTCGAGACGGTCACTGCCGGTCACTCGCCGTGGACCCTCCAGCACCACGCCGACCACGCCGCGCTCAAGCGTCTCGAGCAGTATGCGTCGCCCGACCGCGGCTGGGTCGAGCGGACGTTGCCCCCGCGGGACCGGCTGGCTGCCGTCTACTTCGCCGGCAACACGCACGAGGAAGCACAGCCGGTGCACCTCAAGGTGGCCGATACGAACATCTGCTCGACGCGCTGCGTGCAGGAATACGGCAACCCGTGCCAGTATTTCTGCCCGGCGCAGGTCTACGAGATGGTCGACGACGGGTCCGGCGGCAAGCGCCTGCAGATCAACGCCTCGAACTGCGTGCACTGCAAGGCGTGCGACATCAAGGATCCGTACGAGATCATCACCTGGGCGACGCCGGAGGGCGGTTCGGGACCGAACTACCAGAACATGTAGGGGGAAGCATGACGGGAGCGGCCTGGACGCCTTCGCCGCAGAGGATCGCCGACTCGAACCTGACGCGCTTCGCCGAGTTCGCCCGGGGCCGCTACGGCGCGCCCTCGGGCGACTACGGCGCGCTGTGGCGCTGGTCGGTGGACGAGCGCGAGTCGTTCTGGTCGGCCCTCATCGAGTTCGCCGCGATTGTCCGGACCCCGGGCCGCGCGCCGGTGCTGCAGCACCGCGACCGCATGCCGGGCGCGACCTGGTTCGCGGACACGCGGCTCTGTTTCGCCGAGAACCTGCTCGCGCGCGACGACGAGCCCGTCGCCCTCGTCTTCACGAACGAACGCGGCACGCGGCGCGAGCTGACGTACCGCGAGCTGCGTGCCGAGGTCGCGCGCGTCGCGGCCGGCCTGCGCGAGCTCGGCATCGCCCCCGGAGACCGCGTCGCCGGCTTCATGCCGAACATGCCGGAGACGATCATCGCGATGCTCGCCGCGACCAGTCTCGGCGCCGTGTGGTCGTCGTGCTCGCCGGACTTCGGCATCAACGGCGTCCTGGACCGCTTCGGGCAGATCGGACCGCGCGTGCTCTTCACGGCGGACGGCTACTTCTACGGCGGCAAGACCCTGGACTCGATCGCGCCGATCGAGGGCGTGCTTGCGAAGCTGGCCTCGGTCGAGCGGGTCGTCGTCGTTCCCTACGTCAGCGCCAACCCGGACACGAGC
>JBBIVG010000243.1:3431-5131 GCA_037439865.1 Nevskiaceae bacterium | reverse complement strand
TCGCACGCGACCTCGTGCGCCGCCGCGGCAAACCGAGGGTCGGTGCTCGTCCACTCGGAGACCGATCTTTCGAGTGCCTGCAGGAAGACGGTTTCGTCCTGCGCGCCGCTGACGGCGTACTTCCCGTCGAACACGAAGAACGGGACGCCGTTGATTCCCATCTGCAGGGCCTGGTCGATGTCCCGGCGCACCTCGTCGGCGAACCGGCCTTCGCCCAGGACGCGGCTGGCATCGCTCGCCGGAACACCGGCGCTGTCGGCGAGCTCCGCGAGCGTCGCGTGGTCACCGACGTTCCGGCCTTCGGTGAAATAGGCCTTGAACAGGGCTTCCTCCATCTCGTCGCTCTTGCCCAGGCTGGCGGCAAAATGCGCCAGCCGGTGCGCGTCGAACGTGTTTGCGACGACGGTCTTATCGTAGTGAAACTCGAGGCCGACCTTCTGCGCCCGGGCCGAGACGTCCGCGGCGGCCTGGCGAGCGAAGTCCATCGACCAACCCTTGCGCTCCGCCAGGTGCCGAAGCGCGTTCTTCGCAGGATCGGTCCGCACTTCCGGCTGCAATTGGAAGCTCTTCCAGACCACGACGACGTCGCCCCGGCGCGGGAACTGCACGAGCACGCGCTCGAGCTTGCGCTTGCCGATGTAGCAGAACGGGCAGACGACGTCGCTCCAGATCTCGATGGTCATGCGGCGGGTCGTGCTCATCGGCGGCCTCGCGGACTCGCGCTTGCACGCAGCGACTCGGCGACCGCGATCAGGTTCTGCGGCACCACGCGGATGACCCCCCGCTGCGGGCTGTCGATGTCGGCGATCATGAAGAAGGCGACCGAGATCACGACCGGCAGGATCAGGATGACGCGCGCGAACCCGTCGTTCCTCCGCACGCTTATGCCCACCAGCGCCGTCGTGGCGATGGCAATCAGAAACATCAGGAGCCACGCCGCAGTCGGGATCCGGTTCAACCATGCAGCCTGGGTGTAGCCCTGCGAATTGAGGACGTCGTTCATTCCGGCGGCAACCAGGGCCGAAAGCGGGGTGGGCTGGGCTAGTGCGGGGCCTTCCACCGCGGCCCACAGCTCGGTCTGCAGCATGGATGTCGCGGTCGCGATCTCACGCAGCTTTGCATCGTCACGGGTCGTGTAGAAGAGAACCCGCTGATCCGCGTATGCGACGAGCAGTTCGCGTACCCTGGCACCATCCGCGGCCGGCAGCAGCCCGGCCCGGACGTACTCCGTTCCGATCGCATTGGCTTCCTCTTCCTCGTAGTTCTTGCGCTGGTCGTAGCGCCCGAGCGCCATCGAGAAGGTGAAGCCGATGATCAGTCCGAGCAGTGTCAGCGTCGCGCCCTGGATGACCCCGTACTCGTCCTTGTGGCTGGCGATTTGGGCTCGGAGGCGCGTGAAGCGCGTGGCGCCAACCCAGGCGGAAAGAACGAGCAGGGTTAGCGATATCGCCAGGACGGCGATCGGGTAGACGCGGATCATTCCGAAGCGAGCCTCTTCGAGGACGCCGGCAGTCTATCGGTTCTGTTCGATTCCCGCCCCTGCAGGCGGGACCGACTGCTCGAATCGTGCCGCGACACCATTGTCACGAAACGGCAAACAGTCACCGGCAAAGTGCGCATGTGGCATGCGGCGGGAGCAACAGATGAACTCAGTCACTGAAGATGCCGACAGCCGGGCAACTGCATCGTGGCTCGAACGT
>JBBIVG010000243.1:1109-3408 GCA_037439865.1 Nevskiaceae bacterium | reverse complement strand
GTGGAGTCGCGCCGGACGTGGCGGAGATTGCGGTGATCGGTGACGCCGTTACCGGCAATGCGCCCTGGAGCGGGGGTTGGGATCCCTACGACGTCTGGCTGCGACGGGTCCACCTGCCCCGGCAACGCGGGAAGGCGTTCGGTTGAAGCAGGCGGAACGGGCCGCTATTGCGGCCGGGCCCCGTCGTCGGACTCATTCTCGCCGGTAGGCGCAGGGGCGGGTTGCCGCGACATCCAGCGAGCGAATGCGAAGTGGGCGCCGCCGACCAGCGCGGCCACGAATGCGACGAGCAGAATGGACAGCCACGGGTTCACGAGATCCGGGCTCGTTGCTCCGATTCCGGGTTGGTTCGACGCCCGAGCGTGAAGTCTACCAGTCGCGCGCCGCGCCGTGCGGTGTGCCGCGCGGCATCCCGGACTGCTACCCTTGCGAGCCCGGCCGACCTCCCGCGCTCCGATGCACCGTTTCAGGACCTGGCAGCTGTTTGCAGTCTGCGTGCTCACCTGGGGCACGACCTGGTATGCGATCACGTACCAGGTCGGCCGGATGGCGCCCGAGGTCGGGGTGGCCCTGCGTTTCGCGATCGCCGGAACGGTGGTGGTCTCGTTCTGCGCGCTCCGCGGAATGCGACTGCGGTTCACGTGGAGAGAGCACGCACTGCTGGCGCTGCAGGGAAGCTTCATGTACGGCGTGTCGTACCTGTGCGTCTACCACGCGGAGAAGCACGTCGTTTCAGGCCTGGTCGCGGTGGGCTATTCCGCTTCCCCACTGGTGGCGGGGCTTGGCGGGCACGCGCTGTTCGGCCTGCGGGTCTCGAAGCGGTTCGTGCTGGGCGGGATCGTCGGGCTCTGCGGCGTCGCGCTCATGTTCTGGCCGGAGTTCGGCAAGGCCGCAGGCAGCCGCGATGCGACGCTCGGCGCTGCATTCACGGTTGGGTCCGTTCTGCTTTCCGCCGTGGGCAGCCTTGTTGCCACCCGCAATCGCCCGTTCGGCCTGCCATTCTGGCCGTCGCTGGGGTTCGGCATGCTCTATGGGGCATCCGTCTGCACCGTTGCCGCGATAGTGGCGGGAGAGAGCTTCGCGCTGCCCGCAGCACCCTCGTGGTGGCTGTCGCTCGTCTATCTCGCGCTCGCCGGGTCCGTACTGACGTTTGCGTGCTTCCTGACGTTGCAGGAGCGCGTCGGCCCCGGGCGCGCCGGCGCGATCGGTGTGATGACTCCGCTGCTCGCGCTCACGATATCCATGCTTCTCGAAGGATTCCGTCCCGACGGCGTCACGCTGACCGGCGCGGCACTGGCCATGTCGGGAAACGTACTGATGCTGCGAAGGGCGTAAGCTCGGCGCATGCGCGATCGGGGCACGCTGATCTAGGCGCCAGCGGGAAGAACTCCTCGAGCCAGTGAGATTCGCCGGGGGTCGAGATCAGCGTCGCCGTGGGATAGGGGTCGTCCAGCCAATCACCGTGATCGCCACGGCTGCGATCCCGTGCACGATGCGAGCCGCGTCTCCCAGGTAGCTCTGCGCACTCGTCGGTAGTGCCTCCTGGAAAGATGCGGCCATCGCTGCACCTGCCAGCAGCAGGATCGCGAGCACGATGAGCGAGAAGGGAAGGGCGAACACCCGCCGCGTCCTGCCGTATTCGAGAAACGCCAGGTACGAGCCGACCCACGCCACGAGATACAGCGGACCAGCGACGAACTGAAACACTCCGTCGACGGGCGCCGCCAGCAGCCGCTCGACCAGGAGACTCGCCAGCAGGACCGGGCCGAGGACGCGGAAGAACCAGATCACCGTCCGGCCTACGGATTGCTTCACGACTGGACCCATCATCCGTTCTACGTCGCACCCGCTGGGGATTTCACTGCAGATATCTTCGCACAGGTGGCCCAGCGGGCGCCGGGACGTTACCGTGTCGGCATCGGTCCAGAGGCGGCGGCTTGAACTGCGCTCGCCATGATCCACGTCTTCGCAGGAGACTTGCCGTGCGTCACTACGTCGCCCCCTTGCAGGACATGCGTTTCGCGATGGACCAGGTGGCGGAACTGGCCGGAATTTCGCGGCTGGAAGGATTCGCGGCCTGGGATCTGGCAACGGCGACGCAGTTGCTGGAGGGAGGAGCGCGTTTCTACCAGGATGTCTGGGCTCCGACGAATCGCCCGGCCGACGTCTTCGGCGCCCACCTGAGCGACGGCAAGGTCGTCGTGTACGACGGATTCCATGAGGTGTATCGCCGCACGATGCAGGGCGGCTGGAACGTGCTCCCACGCCGGCCGCAGAACGGCGAGGACGGTGTCCCGTG
>JBBIVG010000243.1:779-1099 GCA_037439865.1 Nevskiaceae bacterium | reverse complement strand
TTGCGATGAGCAATGAAAAGCGCCGCTTCCCATACGCTGCCTTCATCGAGCTCAGCGCCGCTGGCAATGGCAGCCTGTCGATGCTGACAGGACTCATCGCAGGCGCCGTCGAGTTACTCGAGACCCACGGCAGCGCCGGCCAGCGGGCGTTCTACGTCCCGAGGCTCTCGAGCGGCGAGTGGGCGGGCGCCATGGACCTGAGCGAGCCGGATGCAGGCTCGGACCTCGGCGCACTTCGCACGCTGGCCACGCCGCAGCCGGACGGCAGGTTTCGCCTGCGCGGCGTCAAGCGGTACATCAGCTGGGGGGACCACGCCCTG
>JBBIVG010000243.1:0-769 GCA_037439865.1 Nevskiaceae bacterium | reverse complement strand
AACAACCTCGTGCACCTCGTGCTCGCGCGTACGCCGGATGCGCCACGGGGAACGAGCGGGATCAGTTGCTTCATCGTCCCCAAGTTCCTGGTCGGGGAGGATGGACGGCCGGGCCGGCGCAACGACATCCGATGCCTGAGAGTCGAGCAGAACGTGGGTTTTCGGGCCAGCCCGACCTGCGTCATGGGGATCGGCGACGACGATGGGGCAGTCGGCGAACTGGTCGGCCGCGAGAACGGGGGCATGCGCATCATGTTCACCATGATGAACAGCAACCGTCTCGCGACGGCACTGGGCTCGCTCGGCATCGCGGAACGCGCTTACCAGTCGGCGCGGGCGTACGCCAGCGAAAGGGTGCAGGGCCGGCCGCTCGGTCGCGCGGAAGGCAGTCCGATCGTCGAGCACGCGGACGTGCGCCGCATGCTGATGGTCATGCGCAGCCTCACCGAGGCGATGCGCGCAATGTGCTACCTCACGGCCGCCGCCTTCGATCGCGCGGCTCACGCCGCGGATCCGGTCGAGCGCGAAGAGTTCCAGTTGCTTGCGGACTTGCTCACGCCGGTGGCCAAGTCCTGGTGCACGGACATGGCCAGCGAGGTCACCTCGCTTGCGATCCAGGTTTTCGGCGGCTCCGGGTTCGTCGAAGAGAGCGGGGTCGCCCAGCACTACCGGGACGTGCGCATCATGTCCATTTTCGAGGGTACGAACGGCATCCAGGCCCAGGACCTGACAGGTCGCAAGCTCGCCCATGGCGATGGGCGAGCGGTCG
>JBBIVG010000242.1:0-5148 GCA_037439865.1 Nevskiaceae bacterium | reverse complement strand
TGTCCCTCCGCTGCGGCCAACCGCTGCCCGAGCAGCTGTCGCGCCCGATGCAGCTGGGCCTTGCAGGTCCCGACTGCCACGCCGAGCATCTCGGCGGTCTCCTCGTGCGAGTACCCGTAGACCCCGGCGAGCACGAGCACGTGCCTCGCTCCGGCCGGCAGTCCGGCGATCGCCGCTTCCACGTCCATGCCTGTACCCGTGTCACCGACCGTCCCGTCCGCGAGCGTCTCGCCGATCTCGTCCTCGATCGACGCTTCCGCGCCGACTCGTTCGCCGCGGCGTCGGACCTGCGCCAGCACGGCATTGACGGCGATCCGGTGCAGCCACGTCCCGAAGCTGCTGCGCGCCTCGAAGCGCGGCAGGTTCCGCCAGGCCTGCACGAAGGCCTCCTGGGTGCAGTCTTCCGCCGTTTCGCGATGTCCCGTCATGCGCAGGCACAACCCGTAGACCTTTCCAGCGTGCATCCGGTAGAGCCGCTCGAACGCCCCGGACGAGCCCTGGGCGGCTGATTCGACCAGGCGACGTTCTTCCGCCGCCCGCCTCGCCCGCTCGAACTCGGTCTCGTTCGCCGCCCCCGCCAACACGCACCTCGTGGCCATCCGGCCCTGCCACCCGCCCGGGCATCCTACACAGGCCCGGACCCGGTCCTGCCGGGAACGCCACCCTCTCGACGACTAAGATGCACCGGTCGTCGAAAAGGTTTGGAGGACCCGCCATGACGGACGCAGTCCGAATCGAGACCGATGGCCCGGTGGCCACCGTGATCCTGGAGCGGCCCGGGGCGCGCAATGCCGTCGATCCGCCGACCGCGGCCGCGCTGGCCGCCGCTTTCGCGAGCCTGGACGGTGACCGCGGCATCCACGCCATCGTGCTCTGGGGCGCCGGGGGCACGTTCTGCGCCGGCGCGGACCTGCGGGCCGTCGCCGCCGGTTGGGATCCATCCGTGCTGAAGACCCCGTCGGGGCAGCCCGACGATCCATTCGGGCCGATGGGCCCGACCCGCATGGAACTGGGCAAGCCGGTCATCGCCGCGGTGGCGGGCCACGCCGTGGCCGGCGGCCTCGAACTCGCACTGTGGTGCGACCTGCGGGTCGTGGAAGAGGATGTGGTCTTCGGGGTGTTCTGCCGTCGCTGGGGCGTGCCGTTGATCGACGGCGGCACGGTGCGGCTGCCGCGGCTGATCGGCGAGAGCCGCGCACTCGACATGATCCTCACCGGCCGGGCCGTGCACGCGGACGAAGCGCTCGCAATCGGACTGGCGAACCGCGTCGTGCCTCGCGGCCAGTCGAGGCTGTCGGCCGAAGCACTCGCCGCGCAGCTCGCCGCGCTGCCCCAGGCTTGCCTGCGGTCAGACAGGCGCTCCGCGCGAAGGCAGTGGAGCCTGACCCAGACCGAGGCCCTCCGCGAGGAATTCGCCTCTGGGCTCGACGTGCTGAAAAGCGGCGAAGCGGCGTCCGGCGCCGCGGAATTCGCTCAGCGCATCGGCCGCACGCTTCGTCGGCGGCGCCGGGCGCGGCGGCCAGCCGGCTCAGTGACCGGCGCCCTGCAGGTAGTCCACCGCGACGCCGAGCATCGAGCGCACGCCGAGCTCGAGGCCGCTTTCGTCGATGAAGAACTTCGGTGAATGGTTGCTCGGTGCCTTCGACGCGTCCTGGCCGACCGGCGTGATGCCGACGAAGAAGAACAGGCTCGGCACCTTGGTGCCGTAGTAGGCGAAGTCTTCCGCGCCCGTCACGTACGGGACCTCGACCACGTTGCCCGGACCGGCGGCGCGCTCGAGCGAAGGCAGCATGCGCTCCGTGAGCTTGACGTTGTTGAACGTCACGGGATTGTTGTCGTTCGCGATTTCGACCTCCGCAGTGGCGCCGCTCGCGGCCGCGATGTCCTTCGACGTGCGCGTGATGCCGTCGATGATCTGCTGGCGCACGGCGGGATCGAAGGTGCGGAACGTGCCGATCATCTCGACCTGGTCGGGGATGATGTTGTTGCGGATTCCGCCCTTGATCGCGCCGACCGAGACCACCGCGGGGTAGCGGCTGATGTCGATCTGCCGGCTCACCAGCGTCTGCAGGCCGAGCACGACCTGCGACGAGGCAACGATCGGGTCCACGCCGCCCCACGGCCGTGCGCCATGGGTCTGCTCGCCCTTGACGAGGATGCGGAAGCGGTCGGATGCCGCCATGAACGGGCCCGCGCGGTAACCGATCTTGCCGGTGTTCAACGTCGAGAAGACGTGCAGGCCGAAGGCAGCTTCGGGCTTCGCGATGCCAAAAGCGCCCTCCTCCAGCATGAGGAGCGCGCCGCCGCGCTCGCCTTCCGGTGCGCCCTCCTCGGCCGGCTGGAAGATGAACACGACCGTGCCCGGGAGGTCCTTGCGCATGCCGGCGAGCACCTGCGCCGTGCCCATCAGGATGGCCGTGTGGGAGTCGTGCCCGCAGGCGTGCATCACGCCGACCTTTTCGCCGCGGTACTCCGTGGTGACGGTGGACTTGAACGGCACGTCCACCAGCTCCTTGACGGGCAGCGCGTCCATGTCCGCGCGCAGCGCGATCACCGGGCCCGGCTTGCCGCCTTTCAGGATGCCGACCACGCCGGTGTGCGCGACGCCGGTGCGCACCTCGATGCCGAGCGACTTCAAGTGATCGGCGACGATCTGCGACGTGCGGGTCTCGCGATTGCCGAGCTCGGGATGCTGGTGGAAATCGCGCCGCCAAGTGATCACCTGCGGCATGATCCCCTTCGCGGCCTGGTCGAGCTGCATTTCGCTGATCGCCGCCGCCGACGGTCGGCTTGTCAGGAGCAGCACGGCGGCGATGGCGCAGGCGAGGCGTCGGTTCATGGCGGGATCCCCGGGGGGTGAAGGAAAGGCGCGAAGGATAGCGTGATCCGGACGCCGATGCTCGCCACCCGGTCCGCCGGAACCGGGTCGTATACTGAGGCCCATGAACACGCGCCGATTCGCCTGTGCCCTCCTCACCGCGGCAGTGACGCTCATGACCCAAAGCCCGACCGCGCTCGGCCAGTCGACCTCACCGATCGCGACGCGCTCCATCGCCAGGACACAGAAGCCGCCGCTCTACGGCAGTCACTGGATGGCCATCACCGGCAAGCCGCTGGCGGCGACCGCGGGCGCGATCGTCTTCCAGCGCGGCGGCAATGCGGTCGACGCCGCCTGCGCGATGATCGCCGCGACCTCGACGATGTGGGACACGCTGAGCTGGGGCGGCGAGACACAGGCCCTCATCTACGACCCGCGCACGAAGAAGGTCGTGGCGATCAACGGACTCGGGATCGCACCCACCGGCGCGACGCCCGGGTTCTTCCGCGCGAAGGGACTGAAATACCCGCCGCAGTACGGGCCGCTCGCCGCGCTCACGCCCGGCACCCCCGGCGGGCTGATGTTGATGCTCGCCGAGTACGGCACGCTCTCCCTGGCCGAGGTGCTTGCGCCGTCGATCGAGCTCGCGGACGGCTACGCGATCGATGCCGAGACGGCCGACAAGATCGAGCAGTGGAAGGACAAGCTGAAGGAGTGGCCGTACTCGAAGCAGGTGATGCTGCCGCACCTCGGCGCGGCCCGCGAAGCGCCGCAGGCGGGCGAGGTCTTCCGCCAGCCCGACCTCGCGGCGACGTTGCGCAAGCTCGTCGACGCTGAGCGCCAGGCGCTCGCCGCGGGCAAGAGCCGCAAGCAGGCGATCCAGGCGGCGTACGACCGGTTCTACAAGGGCGACATCGCGCAGGAATTCGTGCGCGGCGTGCGCGAGCAGGGCGGTCTCATCACCGCCGATGACCTCGCCAGGTGGCAGCCGCTCGTCGAGGAGCCGTTGCACACCACCTATCGCGGGGTCGAGGTCTACAAGCTCGACACCTGGACGCAGGGTCCGGCACTGCTGCAGTCGCTCAACATCCTCGAGAACTTCGACCTGCGCGGGCTCGGCTACAACAGCGCGAACTACATCCACACCGTGTACCAGGCGATGAACCTCGCGTTCGCCGACCGCGATTTCTACTACGGCGACCCGTATTTCCCGCCGGACGAGCCGCGGCGCGGCCTGCTGTCGAAGGAGTACGCAAAGGCACGCGCGGCTAAGATCCGCCCGGAGCGCAACGACCCGGCCGCCGGACCCGGTGATCCGTATCCGTACCAGGGCGGCGTGAACCCGTACCTCGACCTGCTGCAGAAGCAGCGTCAGTCATTCGCCGGATCAACCGCGCCGCGCGAACTGACGTCGCAGCAACTGGCGGACTTCAAGGCAGGTTTTCACGCGGGTACGACGAGCGTGGTCGCGGCCGACGACAAGGGCTGGCTCGTCTCCGTCACTCCGAGCGGCGGCTGGATCCCGGCCACGATCGCCGGTCGCACCGGCATCGGGCTGAGCCAGCGCATGCAGTCCTTCGTGCTCGACCCGGCCGAGAACCCGTTCAACGTGCTCGAGCCCGGCAAGCGGCCGCGCGTCACGCTCACGCCGAGCATGGCGCTCAGGAACGGCAAGCCCTGGCTCGCGTTCGCCGTGCAGGGCGGGGACTCGCAGGACCAGAACCTGCTGCAGTTCTTCCTGAACGTGCAGGAGTTCGGCATGACGCCGCAGGAGGCGACCGAGGCGGCGAACTTCGAGAGCTTCCAGATGAAGTCGTCGTTCGATACGCACGCATCCCAGCCGGGGCGCATCCTGCTGAACGAACAGGTGCCGCAGTGGGTCCGCAAGGAACTCGTGCTGCGGGGCTACACGCTCGAGTTCGGGTCACGCACCTCGGGCCCGATCAACGCGATCATGCTCGACGACGCGCACGGCACGATCTGGGGCGGCTCGAGCAACCACGGCGAAGACTACGGCATCGCCTGGTAGCTCCGTGCGATGCGCTCGGCGAGCTCGCGGCCGTTGCGCGCGCAGTCGTTCATCGCGATGCCGCGGTAGGCATTCGAGTTGAGGTGCAGGCCCGGGATCGTCTCGAGACGCGCGAAGATGGCGTCCACGTTGGCGAGGTGCCCGGGCGCGTAGCTCGGAATGCCGCGTTCCCAGCGCTTGACGAACGTCACGTCCGGATCCTGGTCCAAGCCCATCGTGCTGCGGATGCCGAGACGCGCGGTCCGGATGAGGCCCGCCTCGTCCTGGTCGACCAGCTCCGGATTGCGCTGGCCGCCGATCA
>JBBIVG010000241.1:0-5201 GCA_037439865.1 Nevskiaceae bacterium | reverse complement strand
CGTCACGGCATCGCGCACGTAGACCGTGGCGCTACCCGCTGCAATACCCTTGAGCGTGAGCGTCGCGCTGCTCGACGTTACGTTCGACAGCGCCGCCGTCACGATCGCCGTGTTCTTCGACTCGGCCTGGATCTGGCCGGAGGCGTTGCTGATCTGCACGGTGGTCGTGGCGCCGGTGGCCAGCGTCACGCTCGTGGGCTTGAGCGTCAGCGCCTGGGCCGGGTAGGCCAGGGCCAGTGCGGCGAGACCTGCAATCGCAGGCAGCCAGCGCTTCACCCTGCCGAGCGCGTCGCGTGCGCGTCGGTCGACCGTGGTTGCGACGCTCGAAGCTCGAGTCGCCGCGGTGTTCTGCTTCATTGTCATGGGACCTCCCGGGTGGTGTCGGCGCCGCGCGCCGGCCTGCGACACGACGTTTACCGAAGTCGTGCCGATATATCAGCGTCATCTAATGAATTCGCGACGGCGCTCACGATCGCAGTTGCGACCGATTCTCAGCGCCCTGCGGCGCTGCAGCGAAGCCGGTGGCCGGTGGAACGCGGAGCGCGTCAGTCACCGTTCGGTCCGTTGTGGCAGTCGTAGCATCCGACCATCGTGCCCTTGGCGACGGTGCGCGAACCCCAGTTGCGCTGGGCGGCAGTGCTCGAGAGCACCGAGCCGCGGAAAGTCGCGCCGTGGCACGCGGCGCAGGCCTGGCGGTTCTGCTTGGCGACGCCGCCGTGCCCGCCGCTGCGCCAGCGCGAGTCCGCCACGACGTGCATGCCGTGCGGTCCGTTGAGCCCGAGCGTGATCGTGCCGGCACCGTGGCACGCGTTGCACTCCGTGATCGTTCCGGCGTGACCCTGCACCTGCTGGGCGGCGACGTTGTCGTTGTGCGTATCGACCGGGTTCGGCCAGATCGCGTGGGTGCTGTTGTGGCAGCCTTCGCAGGCCACGCCGCCGTGACCCTTGCTGTACCGGTAAAGGGTGTTCGCATTTTCGGCGAAGCGGGAATTCGTCGCCTTGCGCGGCGAGGCCGCGGCGTCCGCCGAGTCGAAGGCGAGCAGGGTACGGATGCCGTCCGTGGCCATGAGCGACGCGTCGGGCAGGGTGACGTGGGCGTTGGCGTCGCCGGTGTGGCACGACTGGCAGCGCGGCAGGTCGACCCAGGGACGCCGCGACTTGCCGTCGTTCGAGCCGTCGATGCTGCCGCCGGCGGCGAGCGTCGCGGCACCACCGACGGCGCTCATCCCGCCGTGACAGTTCTGGCACGTCACGGCGTTCGTCATCGCTCCGCGCAGGCACTGGGTGCTCTTGCCAGGGTGGCACAGGTAGCACGACTGCGTCGCGGGGGCTGGCGGCGTGCCGCCCTGTGCCACCCATCGATCGGGATACGGCGTGCCCGCGGCGTTCAGCATCTTGTTGCTGTGGTAGGCGTGCATCGCGGCGGACATCGTCGGCTTGCCGACCTGCGCGCCGGCGGGTCCCGTTCCGGCCAGGTCGAGCGCGGCCGAGTAGTGACAGCCGGCGCACAAAACGGGCTTCGAGGCCATCAGTTGCGTGCCCATGCGGCTGTCGTGCAGCAGCAGGATGTTCTCGCGCGACTGCACCTCGAGGTTCGCCGCCGAGGACCACGTGATGCCGGATGACTTCGCGGCAATCGAGCCGGTCGCGTGGCAGTCGGAACACGTCGTTTCCTCGGAGACGGGCAGGACGACGTCGAGCGTGGCCAGCGCCTGACCGGTCGTCTTGTCGGTCGCGGTGAGCCGCATGAGCGGATAGCGATTGGCGCGGCCCGCGTCGTCCACCGGGAGGATCGGAATGCCTTCGGCCTTGAACAGTGCGCTCGACGCATTGAAGGTGAACGTGGTCTGCGCCGGCCCCGGCGCCTCGGCCGGCATGTAGAGCCCCTTGAGCCCCTGGCCGGGAGCCAGGTTCGCGCCGTAGGTCTGGGCGACGTACCGCCAGAAGTTGGTCTTGTCCTGGCTGCGGCTGTTCACTGAGCCGTTGCCATCGGCGACGGCGGAGTAACGCAGCACGATGTTCGCGTCATTGACGAGCGCGGGGTTCCCGCTGCCGTCGGTGCGTACGACCTGCGCGTTGACGACGTTGTAGGGCGGGAGGATCGAGAACACCGAGAAGTCGGCGTCCACGCAGTGCATGCCGAGGTCGTTGGTGGCGACGATCTTGTAGCTGGCGGTGCCGCTTCCCGAACCGCTCGAGCCGCCGCCAGAACCGCCGGAGGTGCCGCCTCCGGTGCCACCACCACCGGCATCGCTCCCGGTCTCGCTACCGCTCCCGCCGCCGCCACCGCAGCCCGCCAGGGCGATAAATGCGATGAGCACCAACGAGTTGAATGACCCGCGGCCAACGATTTGCCTTTGCATGGGAACCCGGCTCCGTGAGGTCTTGCGCCGGTTAGACGGAGGCAGGCGGAAAAATCAATCGCGCCAATCGGTTGCGATTGAATCTCATCCGCGTCCGATGGCCGCGCGGGGTGAGCCGTTGCGGTCGCGCGCCGCGAAATCTCAGGCCGACGCGGTCGGCAGGCGGAGCGCGCGGAAGATCGGCGCGACCGGACCGGTCGCGCGGAAGGGGTGCCAATGGCCTTCGTGTTGGGCGAGGCGGTCCGCCACGACCCACATCACGAAGCTGTTGAAGCCGAGTCCCAAGTGGCTGCCCGGTACGCGCACGTTCTCATGGTCCGCAGGGTCGCCGGGCAGGGTGGCCTGCTCCGGTGGCACGAAGCCGTCGTGCTCGGAGTAGATGCACGTCGACGGGACCGGCGGCGGCGCGCGCATCGATCGCGAGCGGGCACGGGCCTGGTGCGCCACCGGGCCCGCGGGGGCGGATATCGCCTTGTACATCGCCATGACGCCGGGTGGCGGGCGACGGTCCGGATCGAGGCGCAGCGGGCTGCCGAGCGAGATCACGCAACGGATGCACTCCGGCGCGACGTGGGCCGCGTAGAAGGAGAACACGCCACCGAGGCTCCAGCCGACGAGGCTCACCTTGCGGCGGTGCCGGTGGTGCAGGTAGCGCACCTTCTGCTCGATCACGTTGGAGAATTTGCGACTGAAACCCGTGTTGCGGCCGAGCCCCCACGTCTCGACGTGGTAGTTGCGTGAAATGAGGAACCGGCGCAGCGGTTCCATTGAAACGTCGCCTGCCCCGAAGCCCGGCAGCAGCAGGACAGGGTGACCGTCCCCGAGCGGCGCGCGACCGAGCAACGGCAGTGCGAGCAGGGTGGTGCCGGCCTCGAGTCCCGCGCGCGTCTCGAGCAGCGTCAGCAGCGGCCGCGGGATCTTCGTCATCCAGCGCGTCTCCGCCGCGGACGCTTGCCGAGCAACTGCAACTCGACGCGCACGCCTTCGGCGAGGTCCCTCAGGTCCGGCAGTGCATTGCGGGCCCCCGTCAGGCCGAAGAACAGCTTGCCGTCGTAGCTGTACACGGTGATGTTGAGCGCGCAGCCGTGGTAGGGGATCGATACCGGCGAATACGTGAGTGCGCGGGCGCCCGCGACGTACAGCGGGAATGGCGGGCCCGCGACGTTCGAAATGACGACGTTGGTCGGCAGCGGCAGCCGCTCGACGACCTCCGGGCGCATCAGGACGCGCGCGACGCCGCCGAGCAGCCAAGGCAGCCCGACGGACGGCAGGTCCCCCGGCATCATCGTCTTGACCTTCGCGGCCGTGGCCTTGGCTTCGATGGCTGAGTCGTGGATTGCTTTCAGTCGCGCGTGGGGACTTGCGAGGTCCGTGTGCAGGTCCACGGACATGAACGACACCTGGATCGAGTTGTCCGTGTTGCCGGGATCGCGCGTCGAGAACGGCACGGCCGTCGTGAGCGGCGCCGCCGGCAGCGCATCGTGCAGGAGGAGCCAGCGCCGCAACGCGCCGGAGCAGGCGGCGAGAATGACGTCGTTCACCGTTGCATCGTGCACGCGGGAGACCTTCTTGACGTCCTCCAGTGCGCACTCGACCGAGGCGAAACCGCGCTCGCCGGTAATCGCAACGTTGAGCGGCGTTCGCGGCGCGGACGCGCCTCCCGTGAGCGACGCGAGTGTGTCGCGAAGTCCACGCAGCGTGCCTGCGGCATCGCCCGCGAGCCCGCCGAGCGTGCGCGGAACGCGCGCTGCTTCGGACGCCTGGTGGCGCAGGCCGGCGCCAATCAGGTCAGCTGTCGTCGGCCTTTCGGCAGGCGGTGGCTTTGCGGCCTTGCGCGACCTTCGGTCCGGGCGCGGCACCTTGTCGACGAACGATTGCAGGTACACCTGGGCCGACGCTCCGTCGAGCCCGGCGTGGTGCGTCTTGATGTAGAGCGCGACCCGTCCGTGCTCGAGGCCCTCGATGACGTGCAGTTCCCAGAGCGGGCGCGAACGGTCCATGACGGGCGTGTGCAGGTCCGCGACGCATTCCTCAAGC
This sequence comes from Nevskiaceae bacterium, assembly GCA_037439865.1. Taxonomy (GTDB): domain Bacteria; phylum Pseudomonadota; class Gammaproteobacteria; order Steroidobacterales; family Steroidobacteraceae; genus RPQJ01. The sequence continues at coordinate 801 of JBBIVG010000241.1, read as the reverse complement.
TGGTGCTGGCTGCCGGGTTCGGGCAGCACCGTCCGGCGCACGTGGTGGTCGAGGTCCACTTCGTCGTCCACCCACATCGGGTTCGCGAGGTTGAACGGCAGGGCTGCGACCCGGCGCGTGAATACTTCGCTGCGGCCGAGTCGCGCGCGGATCTCGTCGCGGAACCGCCGGAAGAACGGGCGGCGCTGGTGCTCCGAGGCGGGCTGCAGCACGAACAGCGCGCCGACGTGCATCGGCGTCGCTGCGGTCTCGAGCTGCAGGAATGCCGCGTCAATGGCCTTGATCGGTCTCATGCGACTTGCGACGACGGATTTCCGCCGGCCTCCACGTAGTTCCTCCGCAGTTCCTTCTTGAGGACCTTGCCTTGCGGGCTGACCGGGAGCGCCTCGACCAGGCGCACCTGCCGCGGCACCTTGTAGCGCGCGAGGCGCTCGCGGCACAGGTCGAGCACGCGTTCCGGCTCGATCGTGCGCCCGGCTACGACGCGATCTACCAGCGTCAGGTGTCGGCGCGGCACGACCAGCGCGAGGCCCACCTCGCCCCAGCGCGCGTCGGGCACGCCGATGACCGCACAGAGCGCCACTTCGTCGAGGCACGCGATTACGTCCTCGATCTCCGCGGGGTACACGTTCTCGCCCCCCGAGATGTACATGTCCTTGATGCGGTCCACGACGAAGATCGTGCCTTGCTCGGTCATGCGCCCGGCGTCGCCCGTCCGGAACCAGGCGTTCTTCGTGAAGGCCGCGGTGCACGCGTTGCGCAAGTACCTGCGCGATCCGTTCCGCCACGGCGTCATGGAGT
>JBBIVG010000240.1:0-5267 GCA_037439865.1 Nevskiaceae bacterium | reverse complement strand
GCGCTGCTCCAGGAAGACCTGGACAGCTTTCGTCCGCTCATCGAATGGCTCGAGCGCCGCTCGTTCTCGCTGGTGCCGACGGACGAGGCGCCGGCCGCCGGCCAGGTCCCACCCCCAACCGACGGTCTGAGCGCATCCGGCTGAGCTACTTGGCGGCCGGCCGGTTGTCGACTTTCTTCGAGCCTTCCGTATAGAGGTTGCTCTCGTCCGCGACCGTGAAGGTGACGCGGACCGGTGCGCCGTCCGAGTCGTTCTCGCTCCTGACCATCACGACGTACGGCGCGTCCTTCGTCCACAGTTGCCCGCTGAACCGCGACTGGATGGCTCCCTCGTCGCGCACCATGGCGTCGAAGTCGCCGAAGATGGTGCGGCAGCGTCCGCCGACGGCCAGCAGCGACGCGAGCGAGGCGGGCATGACCGCCGTCGCGCTTGCCAGTGTGTTGTCCTTGCCGATCAGGAAGCACAGCTCCTGCGTCTGGTTCGGCGCGGGCAGCTTGAGCAGGGTCTGCTTGCTCGTGACGCAGTAGCGCGGGTGACCCTTGTCGTCCTGGTCCCACTTGCCACCGGGGTATTTCGCCTCGATCGTGCCCTTGGTTGCATTCCAGGGCACACCGAATGCACCTGCGCCGAATTGCTCCGCCACGGCGCCTGCATTGACGAGGCCGGAGGTCATGAGGGTCGCGGCGCCAGCGGACGCCAGGATCACGATTCGACGCATGCGCGGGTCTCCAAGGGTCGGTGGGAGCCGGATGATAGATGGGCTTAGGGTTCCGCGCGACTCGACGCCGTCTCGATTTCGAGCAGATCCTCGGGGGTGTCCAGGTCGATCGCGGCGTTCGGCATCGGGATGCGCACGACCTGGCCCACGTTGCGGCGGATGACGAGGCGCGGGTCACGGTCGCCACGGAGGGCCAGCAGGTCGGGGAATGCCCAGCGAGGAAAGATGGCGGGCAACCCGGGCGCGCCCCCGTAGAGGGCCGCGGCGATCAGCACCGGGTGCCGGCGCCAGGCGGCGAACAGGCGCTTGAGGTCGTCGGCGGTGATCCCGACCTGGTCGGCGAGCACGAGCATCAGCCCCTCGCTGCCTGCGGGGACGGAGTGGACCGCGGCCCGGATCGAGCTTGCGAGCCCTTCCTGCCAGTCCCGGTTGATCACGACCGAGACGGCCGACTGCCGCAGCGCCGGCCCGATCTCCCGCGCATGCGCCCCGAGCACCACGGTCACGGAATGGCCAGCTACCCGGGCGGCGTTTGCGATGGCCTGGTGAAGTGCGGGCGTGCCGGCGAGGCGTACCAGCTGTTTCGGGCTCCCGAATCGCGTCGAGGCCCCGGCGGCGAGGATCGCCGCGTGCAGCCCAGGGGAATCGAGGTCGCTCATGGTCCGTTAGTTTGCCTGCCGCGCTGCAAGAAGATACAGTGAGTTCGGCTGTAACCGAGGAGTCCCCCATCAGTCCGCACCCGGCTTGGCCCGTCGCCCACCCGCGACCGGTCGGCGTGCCTGCGTGGGCGGCCGGATGGGAGCTGATCGATCGTGGAAGCCTGGAAAGTCCATAAGTTTGGCGGGTCGAGCGTCGCGGACGCGGCCTGCATGCAGCGGGTCGCGCGGATCATCGAGGGCGACCCCGCCACTCGCAAGGCAGTCGTCCTGTCGGCCTGCCGCGGGGTCACCGATGCGCTGTTGAGCCTCATCTCGCTGGCCGAGCGCCAGGACCCGACCCTCGACGACCGGATCCAGGAACTCCGCCAGCGCCACGTCGGGATCGCCCGCGAGCTGCTGACCGACGACCTGTATGACGAATTCGTCCTGCAGCTCGACCAGGATTGCCAGGACATCACGGGCATCCTGCAGACGGTGCGCCTGGTCCGTTCGGCGTCCACGACGCTGCGCGACCTGATCTCCGGCTACGGCGAGCTCTGGTCCACCCGTATCTTCGAGCGCCTGCTGCGCCGGCGCGGCCTCTCGAGCGGCCGCGTGCAGTGGGTGGATGCACGCAAGGTCCTGCTGGTGGAGTGGGGGCCGCTCGGGCCGGGCATCCGCTGGGATCAGTCGCGCGAGAACCTGCGGGGGCAGGTGGTGCCGGATTTCGTCGGCACGCTCGTCGTCACCGGCTTCATCGCGACCGACACCCAGGGCCTGCAGACGACCCTCGGTCGCAACGGCAGCGACTTCTCGGCGTCGATCTTCGGTTCGCTGCTCGACGCGGGCGAGATCGTGATCTGGACGGACGTGGACGGCGTACTGAGCGCCGACCCGCGCCTCGTCCCCGAGGCGCAGGTGATCGACGCGCTCTCGTACAACGAGGCGATGGAACTCGCGTACTTCGGCGCCAAGGTGATCCACCCGCAGACGATGGCGCCCGCGGTGCACAAGCGGATCCCCATCTGGATCAAGAACACGTTCGCGCCGGAGAAGGCCGGCACGGTCATCCACGACAAGACCGCGCCCAGCCCGCTCGTGAAGGGCATCACCACGGTCGAGAAGATCGCGCTGCTCAACCTCGAGGGCGCCGGCATGATCGGCGTTCCGGGCACGGCGCACCGGCTGTTCGGCGCGTTGCGCGAGGAAGGGATCTCCGTGATCCTGATCTCGCAGGGCAGCTCCGAGCACTCGATCTGCTTCGCGGTGCCCGAGGTCGAGGCCGAGCGCGCCGAGCGCGTCGTGCGTCGTGCCTTCGACCCCGAGTTGCGCGAAGGGCAGATCCAGAGCATCGAGGTCAATCGCGGCTGCAGCATCCTGGCCGTCGTCGGCGACGGCATGGCCGGGGCGCACGGCGTCTCGGCCCAGGTCTTCAGCGCGCTCGGCAAGGCGAGCGTCAACGTCCGCGCAATCGCGCAGGGCGCGTCCGAGCGCAACATCTCGGTCGTCATCGACGGGCGCGGCAGTGCGCGCGCACTCCGGGCCGTGCACTCGAGCTTCTACCTGTCGGCCCACACGGTCTCGATCGGGCTCATCGGCCCGGGCCTCGTCGGCAGCGCGCTGCTCGACCAGGTCGCCTCGCAGGTCGAGCGCCTGCGTCGTGACTTCAAGCTCGACCTGCGCGTGCGCGGCATCGCGGGCCGGAAGACGATGCGGCTGGTGCAGGGCGAGGTGGACCTCAGGCGCTGGCGCGAGGAATACGCTGCGGGCGAGGGGCCCGTGGACCTCGAGCGCTTCGCCGATCACGTGCACGCGGACCAGATCCCGCACGCGGTCATCGTCGACTGCAGTGCGGACGCCGAAGTCGCGACACGGTACGCACACTGGCTGTCCGAAGGCATCCACATCGTCACGCCGAACAAGAAGGCGAACAGCGCGAGCTACGATTACTACGAGCGCCTGCGCGACGCGCGGCGTGCGGCCGGTTCGCACTACCTCTACGAGGCGACGGTCGGCGCCGGCCTGCCGGTGATCCAGACGCTGCGCGACCTGCGCGAGACGGGTGACGAGATCCGCCGCATCGAGGGCATGTTCTCGGGCACGCTCGCCTACCTCTTCAATACCTGGGACGGGAGCCAGTCGTTCTCTTCGGTGGTACGGCACGCGAAGTCGCTGGGCTACACCGAGCCCGACCCGCGCGACGATCTCTCCGGCATGGACGTCGCCCGCAAGCTGATCATCCTCGGGCGCGAGATGGGGCTCAGGCTCGAGCTCGCCGACGTCGAGGTCGAGAGCCTCGTCCCGGCGGCACTGCAGAAGTGCGGCATCGAGGACTTCCTCGAGCGCCTGTCCGAGTTCGACGCGCCGATGCTGGCCCGCCTGCAGTCCGCGCGCGAGCGTGGGCAGGTCTTGCGCTACGTCGGTTCCGTGGGTGCCGACGGCAAGGCAAAGGTCGGCGTCGTGGAACTCCCGACCTCGCACCCGTTCGCGAACATCGCCCTCACGGACAACATCGTGCGCTTCCAGACCGCGCGCTACGACAAGAACCCGCTGATCGTGCAGGGTCCGGGGGCGGGGCCGGCCGTCACGGCGGCAGGCGTGTTCGCGGACCTGCTCAGGGTGTGCGCGTACCTCGGGGCCAAGTTGTGACGATGGTTCGCACGTCGGCCACGGCTTTCGCGCCGGCGAGCGTCGGAAACGTCGCGGTCGGCTTCGACATCCTGGGCCACACGGTGGCCGCGCTCGGCGACCGTGTGCGCGTGTCGCGGCGGACCGAGCCGGGCGTCGTGATTCGCGCCATCAACGGCGTCGTGAAGGACCTGCCGCTCGCTGCGGAGAAGAACACGGCCGGCATGGCGGCCCTCGCGCTGCAGCGCGAGCTCGGACTGCCGTTCGGCTTCGAGCTCGAGATCGAGAAGGGGATTCCGCTCGGTTCAGGGCTCGGCGGCTCCGCGGCGTCCGCCGTCGCAGCCGTGGTGGCGGCCGCGGCGCTCGTGGACCGGCCGCTCGATCGCACGCGTCTGCTCAAGTTCGCGATGCAGGGCGAGGCCGTGGCGAGCGGTTCGGTGCACGTGGACAACATCGCGCCGTCGCTGTTCGGCGGGCTCGTGCTCACCGTCGGGATCGACAACCCGCACGTCAAGCAGATTCCCGTGCCGGAGAGCGTGCGCTGCGTGCTCGTGCACCCGCACATGGTGCTCGCGACGCGCGAGGCCCGCGCCATCCTGCGCAAGACGGTCGAGTTGTCGGACGTCATCTGGCAGCAGGCGAACCTCGCCGGCTTCCTCGCAGGCTGCTACACGTCGGACCTCGGGCTGATCCGCGAGTCGCTGCTCGACGTCGTGATCGAGCCGCAGCGCCAGGTGCTGATCCCGGGCTTCGTCGAGGTGAAGCAGGCGGCGCTCGCGGCCGGTGCGCTCGGCGGGTCGATCTCGGGCGCGGGTCCGACGGTCTTCGCCTGGGCCGAATCCGATGACGCGGAATACGTGCGCACCGAGATGGTCGCGGCGTTCCGCAAGCACGGGCTCGAGAGCGACAGTTGGGTCTCGGCGATCGACCGCGACGGTGCGCGGGTGGTGGACGGCTGATGCAGTTCCAGAGTACGCGCGATCCGTCGCACCGCCTCGGCCTCGGCGCCGCGATTGCGCGCGGCCTCGCGCCCGACGGCGGCCTGTATGTTCCGGACGCCTTGCCCCGCGCCGATGCGGGCGCGCTCGCGCGCGAGGCGTCGTTGCCCGGGCTGGCCGCAGGCCTGCTCGCGCCGTTTGCCGCTGGTGATGCAATGGCGGCGCTGTTGCCGGCGATCACCGATGACGCCTTTTCATTTCCGGCGCCCGTCGTCGAGGTGCAGGGCGGGGCGGGTCCGTTGTCCGTGCTGGAGCTCTTCCACGGCCCGACCGCCGCCTTCAAGG
>JBBIVG010000239.1:0-5306 GCA_037439865.1 Nevskiaceae bacterium | reverse complement strand
CTCGACACCGCCGAGGAAGTGTCGATCTACGAGGCGGGCGGCGTGCTGCAGCGCTTCGCCAAGGACTTCCTGGAAGGAAATAGGGGACATGCTCCTGTTTCCCAGCAGGGGAGATAGGAGAATGTCCCCTGTTTTCCCGCCGCAGATCCGCGTTCCCGCCACGTACATGCGCGGCGGCACGAGCAAGGGCGTGTTCTTCCGCCTGCAGGACTTGCCCGACGCGGCGCAGGTGCCGGGCGAGGCGCGTGACCGCTTGTTCCTGCGCGTGATCGGCAGTCCGGACCCGTACGGCGCCCACATCGACGGCATGGGCGGGGCCACCTCGAGCACGAGCAAGTGCGTGATCCTGTCCAGGAGCTCGCGGCCGGGCCACGACGTGGACTACCTCTACGGCCAGGTGTCGATCGACAAGGCCTTCGTCGACTGGAGCGGCAACTGCGGCAATCTCTCCGCCGCGGTCGGGCCATTCGCGATTTCGAACGGCCTCGTCGATCCGTCGCGCATCCCTGCGAACGGGACCTGCGTGGTGCGCATCTGGCAGGCCAACATCGGCAAGACCATCATTTCGCACGTGCCGGTCACGAACGGCCAGGTGCAGGAGACCGGCGACTTTGAGCTCGACGGCGTGACTTTCCCAGCCGCGGAGATCGCGCTCGAGTTCATCGACCCGTCCGACGAAGGCGACGGCGGCGCCTCGATGTTTCCGACCGGCAACGTCGTGGACGATCTCGACGTGCCGGGCGTCGGCACGTTCAAGGCGACGATGATCACCGCGGGCATCCCCACCGTGTTCGTCAACGCCGAGGAGATCGGCTACACGGGCACCGAGCTACGCGAGGCCATCAACACCGACGCGAAGGCGCTCGAGAGGTTCGAGAAAATCCGCGTCGCCGGCGCACTGCGCATGGGCCTGATCAAGACGCCCGAGGAGGCGCTGAAGCGCCAGCACACGCCGAAGGTCGCGTTCGTAGCGAGGCCGCGCGACTACGTGGCATCGAGCGGCCGGAGCATTGCCGCCCGCGACATCGACCTGCTGGTGCGCGCCCTCTCCATGGGCAAGCTGCACCACGCGATGATGGGCACGGCGGCGGTGGCCATCGCCACGGCAGCCGCGATTCCCGGCACGCTGGTCAACCTCGCCGCGGGGGGCGGCACCCGGGATGCGGTTCGCTTCGGGCATCCCTCGGGCACGCTCAGGGTCGGCGCCGAGGCGAAACAGGTGAACGGCGAGTGGACCGTGACCAAGGCCATCATGAGCCGCAGCGCACGTGTGCTCATGGAAGGCTGGGTCCGGGTACCGGGAAAATAGGTGCCTGGCACCGAATTTCTGCGGGAGGGCGCCCGCGCGCTCGGCCTCGAGCTCGACGATGCTCAGTGCGGGAAGCTCGTCGCGCACCTCGACCTGCTCGACGAGTGGGGCGAGCGCATGAACCTCACGGCCATCCGCGACCGTGACCAGCAGCTCACCAAGCATGTCCTCGACAGCCTGAGCGTGCGTCCGCACCTGCGCGGCACCCGGATCGCGGACATCGGCAGCGGCGCGGGCTTCCCCGGCATCCCGCTCGCGATCGTCGCGCCCGGGCTGCATTTCGCGCTGATCGAGTCGGTCGGCAAGAAGTGCCGCTTCCTCGAGCACGTCCGCGACGCGCTGGGCCTGCCGAACGTCGAGGTGATCCAGTCGCGCGCCGAGGCCCACAAGCCGTCGATGCGTTATGACACCGTACTTGCGCGGGCGGTCGGCCCGATCGCGGATCTCGTGCGCCATGCGGGGCCGCTGGTTGCCGGCGGCGGCCGCCTGCTCGCGATGAAAGGCCGTTATCCGGAAGACGAGCTGGCCAGGAAGCTCAACGGCTGGAAGGTCGTGGCCGTCCATCCGCTGCGCGTCCCCGGGCTCGAGGAGGAGCGGCACCTGGTCGAGCTGGCGCATTCCCACGAGAGGGTCTGAAGGAAAATAGGTGCCTGGCACCGAATATCCGGAATGTCCCCTGTATGCTTGTCGGCCCATGAAACGCGTCATCGCGGTCGCGAACCAGAAGGGCGGGGTCGGCAAGACGACCACCGCCGTCAACCTTGCCGCGTCGCTCGCCGCGACCAAGCGCAAGGTGCTGCTCATCGACAGCGACCCGCAGGGCAACGCGACCATGGGCTGCGGCATCGACAAGCGCAACCTGCGTTACTCGATGACCGAGGTGCTGCTCGGCGACTGCGAGCTCGCCGCCGCGCTGCTGCCCGTCGAGCAGGGTGGCTTCACCGTGCTGCCGGGCAACCAGGACCTCGTTGCCGCGGAAGTTCAGCTCATGACCAAGATCGGTCGCGAGGTGCGGCTCCGCAACGCGCTCAAGCCCGTGCGCAACCTCTACGACGTGATCCTCATCGACTGTCCGCCGGCGCTCAACCTGCTGACGCTCAACGCGCTCGTCGCGGCCGACACCGTGCTCGTGCCGATGCAGTGCGAGTACTACGCGCTCGAAGGGCTCTCGGCACTGATGGGCACGATCGAGCAGATCCGCGCCAGCGTGAATCCGGACCTCAGGCTCGAAGGCATCCTGCGCACCATGTTCGACCCGCGCAACAACCTGTCGAACGAAGTCTCCGCGCAGCTCATCATGCACTTCAACGACAAGGTGTTTCGCACCGTCATCCCGCGCAACGTGCGGCTCGCCGAGGCGCCGAGCTTCGGCAAGGCGGCCATGTACCACGACAAGGACTCGCGCGGGGCGCTCGCGTACCTTGCGCTCGCCGGCGAGTTGATCCGCCGCGACGAGGAAGCCGAGCTCGCCGCGTCCGGCCAGGCGCCGGCGCCGGATTCAGCCGAGGTCCAGGGCGCGGATTATTGACGTCGCCGGCAGTGTCGGTCGGCTGACTACCGCGCGCCGACCGGAAAACCGACCAGCAGCTCGACGACCTCCGTCCCCGGGTTGTCTTCGGAGAGGCTGGCGTTTGACAGGTGATATCCCAAGACGCCGACGCGGTAGCGTCCGGCCACCCGGCACGAGATCGCGAGTCCGGTCTTGAATTCGAGCGGGTAGCCGAGGTCGAGGTCGCCGCCGCTGTGGAATGCGCCCGCGCCGAACAGGGGCGTCAGGGTCCACGAAGGGCCGAGGTGGAAGTCGTACTGGATCGTCGCGTACGCGTATGCGGCGCCCTGCTCCGCGACGGTGATGCCCACCGACGGGATCAGTCGCCAGCGATCGTGCGGCGCCCAGCGATATTCGACGCCCGCGTTCCAGGGCCCCTCGTCCGGGTACTTCATGTTCATGCGCCCGACGGTGAAGACGACCATCGGACCCGCAGCCTCGTCTGCCCCTGCGGCGGATGCGATCGTGACGGTCGAAACCGCGCAGGTCGCCAACGTCGCGACGATCTTTGTTGTTCCCGGGCGGCCCACGGCGCGAGAGTCTCCCGGCTTTGCGGAACGATGGCTAGTCGGGCGCGCGCATCCGCTAAACTCGCGTGCCTATGGCAACCAAGCGACCCTCGCTCGGCCGTGGCCTCGAGGCCCTGCTGGGCACCGTCACATCGGCCCCGGCAACGGAACAGGGAGCGGGCGCTCCGCCTCCGCCGCGCGCGGACGAGGAACTCGCACGCATCCCCGTGGACCTGCTGCAGCGCGGCCGCTACCAGCCGCGCCTCGACATGCGTCCGGAGAGCCTGCAGGAACTGGCCGATTCGATCCGTGCCCAGGGCGTGGTGCAGCCGATCGTCGTACGCCCGGTCGGCCTGCCCGCTCACGGTGAGGCGCAGCGCTACGAGATCATCGCGGGCGAGCGACGCTGGCGCGCCGCCCAGATGGCGGGCCTGCACGACGTACCGGCCGTCATTCGCCGCGTGCCCGACGAGGCCGCGGTGGCGATGTCGCTCATCGAGAACATCCAGCGCGAGAACCTGAACCCGCTCGAGGAGGCCCGGGCCCTCGACCGGCTGATCCGCGAATTCGAAATGACCCACCAGACCGCGGCCGACGCGGTTGGTCGGTCGCGCGCCGCGGTGAGCAACCTGCTCCGCCTGCTCGAGCTCGCGGAGGAAGTGAAGGCTCTGGTGGAACAGCGGCAGCTCGAGATGGGTCACGCCCGCGCGCTGCTCGGCCTCACCCAGCCGCGGCAGCAGGCGGAGGTCGCCGCCCTCGTCGCTCGCAAGGGCCTGTCGGTCCGCGAGACCGAGGCGCTTGTGCGCCGCATGCTGACCCGGAAGGACGATCACGAGAACGAGCCGCCGCGCAAGGACCCGAACATCAACCGGCTCGAGCAGGACCTATCCGGCAAGCTGGGCGCGAAGGTGCACCTGCAGCACACGGCCAAGGGTCGCGGCAAGCTGGTCATCAGCTACAACAGCCTCGACGAGCTCGACGGCATCCTCGAGCACATCCAGTAGCGATAATATAGCTTGACTTGGTAGTGGCGCATAAAAGCAGCAACCATACAGGCTGATACTTTAGTCCAACTGAATTGTCTGCCGTCCAGACCTGGACGGTCCCGGGACGCCCGGCAGCACATCGCGCGATGGCCCCGGAAGGCCGGCTTCACCAGCCACCGGCGGGCGACTGACCAGCGCGGTCGGGCAATTCCTGCGTACGCAATTGCGGCAATCCGCAGTGATTCCTGAGCCGTTCCAAGATTGCGGCACTGCAAAACGACCAGATATAATTTTCGGCCTTCCGGAGGCTGCACCTGGGCGGTGCGGCTGGCCCGGGTAACGGTATGACCATGCCACCCGTGGCCGGAGCGCCCGGCTCATGACGTGGCTTTTTTGTTGCCCGGGGAATTTTGAGTGAGGCCTTGAGCAACCTCGACATCCAGAAGGGCAGGCGTCAGGCGCTCGCCGTCGTGCTGGGTCAGGTGTTGCTCGGGGCCGTCGTCGCGATCGCCTGTCTCGCCGGGTGGGGTGCCCGGGCGGCGGGCTCGGCAGCGGCGGGTGCCGGGATCGGCATCGTCGCGACGAGCCTGATGGCGTTCGCGATGCTGCGCCATGGCGAAGGGGCCAGTGTGCAGCGGGTGGCCTGGAGCTTCTTCACAGGCTGGCTCGTGAAGGTGGGATTCACCGTCGCGACGCTGGTACTGGCGCTCCGGTCGCCGAAGGTCGCTGCTGTGCCGCTCATCGCGGCGTACACGGTGACCTTCCTGGGCTACTGGATTGGGGCCGCCCGCCGGGGCGGGGGAAAAGAAGGACGAACGGTCGGAGTGACAGACTGAAATGGCCGCCGAGACTTCCTTTAGCAGCACGGAATACATCACCCACCACCTGACCCACGAGACGGTCGGCTCGGGCTTCTGGTCCTTCCACATCGACACGATCGTCATGTCGGTGCT
>JBBIVG010000238.1:0-5325 GCA_037439865.1 Nevskiaceae bacterium | reverse complement strand
CCGCTATCGCCTGGGTGGGGGCACAGATCGTGGACGCGGTGGTCGCCGCGATTGGCGCGCATCGTACCGGCGGCGACACCGGCCTGCCGCAGGTGCTCGGATTCGTCGCCCTCGAGGGCGCGCTGGTCGCGGCGCTCGCCGCCGTGCAGCGCGGACTCTCGACGTGCCAGTCGCTGCTCCGCGCCCAGCTCGGGCAGCGCGTCAATGAGATGATCCTCAAGAAGGCGCTCACGCTCGAACTCCGTCATTTCGAGGACTCGGAGTTCTACGACAAGCTGACGCGCGCGCGTCGTGAGGCCTCGAGCCGGCCGCTGTCACTCGTCATGCGCAGCTTCGGCCTGGTGCAGAACGCCGTCGCGCTCGTGAGCTTCGGCACCCTGCTCGCCCGGTTCTCGCCGTGGGCCGTGGCGGTGCTGCTCCTGGCCGGCCTGCCCTCGTTCCTGGCCGAGGCGAAGTTCTCCGGCGACGCGTTCCGGCTGTTCCGGTGGCGCTCGCCTGAAACGCGCATGCAGATGTACCTCGAGACGGTGCTCGCGCGCGAGGACCACGCCAAGGAGGTGAAGCTCTACGGGCTCGGGCCGCTGCTGCTCGACCGGTACCGCTCGATCTTCCGCAAGGTCTTCGCCGAGGACCGCGCGCTCACGATACGACGTGATACCTGGGGATTCTTCCTCGGACTCGTCAGCACGGCAGCGTTCTACCTCGCCTACGCCTGGGTAGCGCTTAGCGCGATCCGCGGGCAGATCACGCTCGGCCAGATGACGATGTACGTGCTGCTCTTCCGCCAGGGCCAGGCCGCGGTGTCTGCCGCGCTCTCCGCGATCGGCGGCATGTACGAGGACAACCTGTATCTCTCGACGCTCTACGAGTACCTCGACACCCCCGTGGACGCGCCGAGCGGCTCCGCCACACGGGGAACGGACCCGGGCGACGGCGTGCGATTCGACCGTGTCACCTTCACCTACCCCGGCGCCACCGAACCGGCCGTGCAGGACGTCTCGTTCCACCTTCGGCCGGGACACAGCCTCGCGCTCGTCGGCGAGAACGGATCCGGCAAGACGACACTCATCAAGCTGCTGACTCGCCTCTACGTGCCCGCGAGCGGCCGCATCACGCTCGACGGGCTCGATCTCGCGGAGTGGGAGCCGGCCTCACTGCGACGTCGCGTCGGCGTGATCTTCCAGGACTTCGCGCGCTACCAGCTCACCGTCGGCGAGAACATCGGCGTGGGCGACGTCGAGCACTTCGAGGACGAAGCGCGCTGGCAAACCGCTGGCGAACTCGCGGCGGCGGCACCTTTCATCGAGGACCTGCCGCAAGGCTATCGTACGCAGCTCGGCAAGTGGTTTCGCGACGGCCGCGAGCTGTCCGGCGGCCAGTGGCAGAAGATCGCTCTCGCCCGCGCCTTCATGCGCGAGGACGCCGACATCCTCGTCCTCGACGAGCCGACCGCCGCCATGGACGCGCGCGCGGAGGCGGAGATCTTCGAGCAGTTCCGCGAGCTCGCGCGCGAGCGGATGGTGATCCTGATCTCGCACCGCTTCTCGACCGTGCGGCGCGCGGACCGGATCCTCGTGGTGCAGGGCGGCCGGATCCTCGAGCAGGGCAGCCACGAGGAACTGATGGGGCTCGGTGGACACTACGCCCATCTCTTCTCGCTGCAGGCGCGCGGTTACCGCTGAGCCATGCGGCGCGCCGCGCGCCACTCGACGAGGTTCTTGAGCACGAGCGTCACGAGGGCGAGCACTGCGAGCAGAGACGCCACCGCGAACGCCGCGACGAAGTCGTACTCGTTGTAGAGGATCTCGACGTCGAGCGGCATCGTCGTGGTGTAGCCGCGGATGTGGCCCGAGACCACGGAGACCGCGCCGAACTCGCCCATTGCGCGCGCATTGCACAGGATCACCCCATACAGCAGCGCCCACTTGATCTTGGGCAGCGTGATGCGCAGGAACGTGGTCCATGCGCCGGCGCCGAGCGTGATCGCGGCTTCCTCTTCCTCGCTGCCCTGCTGCTGCATGATCGGGATCAGCTCGCGCGCCACGTACGGAAACGTGACGAACATCGTCGCCAGCACGATGCCGGGCAGCGCGAAGATGATGGAGTAGTCGCGCTCGACCAGCCAGGCGCCGAACCAGCCCTGCACGCCGAAGACGAGCACGAGCACCAGGCCCGCGATCACGGGCGACACGGCGAACGGCAGGTCGATCAGGGTGATCAGCAGGCTCTTGCCGCGGAACTCGAACTTGGCGATCGCCCACGCGGCGCAGATGCCGAAGATCGTGTTGACCGGCACCACGATCGCGGCCGTGATCAGCGTGAGCCGGATGGCCGAGCGCGTGTCGGGGTCGGTGAAGCTCTGGAAATACGCCGCCACGCCCTTGGCGAGCGCCTGGGCCAGCACCGCGCCGAGCGGCGCGATCAGCAGCAGCCCGAGGAACAGGATCGAGATCGCGATCAGGAGCCCGCGTCCGATCTTCCTCGGCCACGAGACCCGGCGCTCCTCGACCATCGGTGCGGCGCCGGCCATCAGCCTTTCCCCTCCGTCTGCCGGCGCCGTCCCCACGCCTGCACGAGGTTGATGGCGAACAACATGACGAACGACATCACGAGCATGACCAGGCCGAGCGCCGCCGCGCCGTCGTAATCGAACTGCTCGAGCTTGATGACGATCAGCAGCGGCGTAATCTCGGTCTTGAGCGGCAGGTTGCCGGAGATGAACACGACCGAGCCGTATTCGCCGATGCCGCGGGCGAACGCCATGGTGAAACCCGTGAGCAGCGCGGGCATCACGGCCGGCAGGATGATCCGGCGGAAGATGTGCCAGGGACCGGCGCCGAGCGTCTCCGCGGCGTCCTCGAGGTCGCGCTGCACTTCGATCAGCGCCGGCTGCACCGAACGCACGACGAACGGCAGCCCGATGAGCGTCAGCGCAACCACGACGCCGACCCACGTGTAGGCGACCTGGACGCCGGCCATGGCGAGTTTCTGGCCGAGCCAGCCCGTTGGCGCGAACACCGCCGCGAGCGCAATGCCCGAGACGGCCGTAGGCAATGCGAACGGCAGGTCGATGGCCGCGTCCACGAGTCGCCGGCCCGGGAAGTCGTAGCGCACCAGCGTCCACGCCACGATGAAGCCGAACACCGCGTTGACGCTGCCCGCTAGGAACGCCGCGCCGAAGCTGAGGCGATACGAGGCGAGCGACCGCTCGTCGAACACGATGTCGAACAGCTCCTTGGGACTGAGCGATGCGGCCCGCAGCACCAGCGCCGCCAGCGGCATCAGCACGAGCACGCTCAGGAAGAACGTCGTGAACCCGAGCGTGAGCCCGAAGCCCGGCAGGATGCTCGGTTGCCTGAATGCGCTTCTCGCCACGTTCAGCTGCCCTGCGTGTCGTAGGCTCCGAACGGCCGCACGATCAGGAGCGGCCGGACGGGTTCGGTTTCGAGCAGGCGCTGCAGGCGGGCGAGGCCGAACTCGTCGGCCCGGGTGATGCCGAGCACGAGCATCGAGTCCGGCAGCAGGGCCAGCTGCTGCGCGAGCTGCTCCTCGGGAGCCCCGGACAGTTCAGCCGCCTTGACCGGGACGCCCTGCTGGCCGCGCGCCGCCTGGCGCAGGTCCGTCAGCAGCTGCAGGTAGCCGCCGCGTTCCGCCTCGGGCGCTTCGAGCGGCCGGGATCCGAACAGGCTCGCTTCCGCCGGGACGTGGCGCAGCAGGCTCGCGGCCACCGCCATGGTCTGGTCGTGGACATCGTCGCCCTGGGCGTGGATCACGACGTGCCGCGGCAATGGCGACGCGGGCGGTATGCAGAGCAGCTGCAGCGCCCCGTGTCGCAGCAACCAGTCCGCCGAGGCTGCGCTGCCCGGCCCGGTCTCGATGACCGGCATGCCTGGGGGCGCACGACGCAGTTCCCGGCGGTCGTCGGCCTCGTTCCAGGGTCGCGGCGCGAAGCTCGTCGACACGCGTGTGTGCATGCGGCTTGCGAGCGTGGTCAAAAGCGCAGAGTCGCGCAGCCGCGCCGCGACCGAATCGTCGGCCGCAATGATCGTGAAGCTCGAGATGGGCGTCGGCAGGACGTGGATGCGCCGTGCGCCCACCGCGACCCTCTGGCCGGCCACCACCGGGAACTCGCGCTGCTCCGGGATCGTCCGGGAGACTTCGAGCAGCGATCCCGCCGCGTCCATGCCCGGGTCGCGGCCGGGCGATGCCGCAACGGGCCCGTCCTCCGGCATGCGCACGCGCAGCCGCTCGACCGCGCCGGCGAACAACAGCTCCTCGATGTGTCCGTGGCCGACGTAATTCGCCTCGAGCGAGCCCTCACCCGCCGCGAGCTCGACTTCCTCCGGTCGCAACACCGCGACGACTTCCCGCGGCGGCTGTACCGGCGATTCCGCGCCCGCGGCCTCGGCCGCCCGTGCCGTGAAGCGCACTCCCCTGGGCGTGGGATAGCCGAGCAGCAGGTTCGCGGCGCCGAGGAACGTGGCCACGAAACGCGTGGCCGGCCGGGCGTAGAGGTCGTCCGGTCGCCCGCACTCGAGCAGGCGGCCCTGGTTCATGACGCCGATCCGATCGGCGAGTGCGAACGCTTCTTCCTGGTCGTGCGTGACGAGGATCGTGGTCATGCCGAGCTCGCGCTGCACGGCGCGAATGGTGCGTCGCAGCTCCTCGCGGATCTTCGCGTCGAGCGCGCCGAACGGCTCGTCCATCAGCAGCACCTTCGGCCGATGCGCGAGCGCGCGTGCGACGGCGACGCGCTGCTGCTGCCCGCCCGAGAGCTGCGTGGGCATCCGGTCGTCCATCCCCTCGAGGGCGACGAGTTTCAGGAGCTCGCGCCGTCGCTTGCGGCGCTCGGCCGACTTCACCCGCCTGACGCGCAGCGCGAACTCGATGTTCTCGGCGACGGTCATGTGCCGGAACAGCGCGTAATGCTGGAAGACGAGCCCGACCTCGCGCTGCCGGGCCGATATGCGCGTGACGTCCCGCCCGTGCAGGGCGATGGTCCCGTGGTCGATCCCGGTGAGGCCCGCGATGGCGCGCAGCAACGTGCTCTTGCCGCTCCCGCTGGGTCCCAGCAGGACCAGGAACTCGCCCTCGGCGACGTGCAGCGATACGTCGTTGACGACCGGCAGACCCTGGTAACGCTTGGTCACCTGGTCGAGGGCGATGGACATGAAGCTCCCTTCGAACCTTTCCTGTTGCCCCCCATGCTAGGAGAAGTCGGGCCCGGTGTCAGGCGCGGGAGCGGCGGGTCAGCACTATCCGCTCGCTTCCTCCTACACTCGCCCGTACCCCCTACCTCCTACCCCCTGGTCCCATGCCCCTCCC
>JBBIVG010000237.1:0-5344 GCA_037439865.1 Nevskiaceae bacterium | reverse complement strand
TAGCGCACGAGGTCGGCGTTGATCGTGTGCTTGCCGATGATGTCCTTGTACTTGAGCGACTTGTCCGAGAGCTTGTAGGTGTTGTACGCGACGTAGGCCTCGCGTTTGCCGATGAGCTTCCACTCGAAGCGGTCGGGCGCGCCGTTGTAGCCGTCGTACTGGTCCGTGACGATCATGCCCTCGGAGCCGTCGTTCACGCCGTCGTAGGCGAGGTCCGGCGCGCGCCGCACGCGCCGCTGGCCCGCGTTGTAGATCCAGGCCGACCGCTGCTCGGCGACCTGGTCGACCGGCTCGTGCGCGAGGAAGATCGTGCCGCGCAGCTGCGAGGGCTCCGTGAAATACGCGAGCGCGTAGAAGAGCCGGTTCGGCTCCGCGCCCTCGACGTTCTCGGCGTAGATGCGCTGCGAATGCACGCCGATCTTGAAGTAGTCGCCGTTCGGGCGGACCGGGAACGAGTAACCCGAACGCACGACGCCGCCGCCGAGGTAACGCACGAGGTGGTTCCAGATCGCCTCGAGGCCGTTCTGCGGGATCGGGAACGGGGTGGTGGAGCCGCCGAGGTTCTGCAGGCCGAATTCCTTCAGCGCGACCTTGCCGGCCTGCGCCGCGACGCGGTCGGTGACTTCCTTCGGCAGCGCCGCGGTGCGCCGCGTCGGGTAGACGTTGATGCGGTACTCGGGGAACTTTGCCAGCAGGGCGAGCTGACCCGGCGTGAGGCGCGACTGGTACTGCGCGGCGTTGGCGCCCGTGATCGTGAAGAGCGGCTTGTCGCCCGGGAACGGGTCGACGTAACCCTGCTGCGGCGTCCAGCCCGCCGGCGGCTTCGTGAGCCCGCCGTCCCAGGCCGGGATCGTGCCGTCCGCGTTGCCCGCGCGTTCGGCGCCGACCGGGGTGAGGTCCTTGCCGAGGCGCGAGTAGTCGGGAGCGGCGTGGGCGCCCGCTGCCACGAGGAGCGTGGCGAGGAGGGCGAGCGGCGGCATGAAGCG
This sequence comes from Nevskiaceae bacterium, assembly GCA_037439865.1. GTDB lineage: Bacteria > Pseudomonadota > Gammaproteobacteria > Steroidobacterales > Steroidobacteraceae > RPQJ01. The sequence continues at coordinate 4,358 of JBBIVG010000237.1, read as the reverse complement.
GGTGGGCTGTCTCATGCCGCCGGATGCTATCAGTCTTTGCGCAGCTTCTGCCCCACCCGCCGGTACGCCTCCCGGAACGGGACGCCTTCCTTCGCGACGAGCTCGTTGGCCTCGGCCGCGGCGTGGATGTCCTCGTCGAGCCGGATCCGCTCCGCAATGAAACGGACCTGCGGCAGCGCCGTCGCCATGATGTCCAGCGACTCGTGGCACAGGTCGAGCGAGCGGAACAGCGGCGCCTTGATGAGCTGCAGGTCGCGCTGGTAGCCGGACGGCAGCTTCGCCGTGATGCCGAGCACCTCGGCGAGGCAGGCCTGTGCCGTGGCCGTGCGCCCGCGCACGAGTTCGAAGACGTCGGGATTGCGCTTCTGCGGCATGATCGACGAGCCGGTCGTGAATGCCTCGGGCAGCTCAACGAACCCGAACTCGCGCGTATAGAAGAGGAGCAGGTCGGACGCGAGGCGTCCGAGGTCCTGCATCAGGATCGCCACCTGGAACAGCACCTCGGCTTCTGCCTTGCCGCGCGAGAGCTGCACGGCGGTCACCGGCTCGTGGTTCACCGGCAGGTCGAGACGCGCCCGCGTCCCGTCCCGGTCCACCGGCAGGTTCGGCGTGCCATAGCCCGCGGCCGAGCCGAGCGGGTTCTTCAGGATCCGACGATGCGCGTGTCGCAGTCCGTCCACGTCGTCGTGGATTTCCGCCGCGAATCCGAGGGCCCACAATCCCACGGAACTCGGCATCGCCTGCTGCATGTGGGTGTAGCCGGGCAGGGCGACGTCGCCTTGCGCAGCCGCAAGCGCTTCGAGGGCGGTCGCGACCTTGCGCGCGTCCTCGGCGAGAGACTCGACCGCGTCGCGCAGGTAGAGCCTGAGCGCCGTGAGCACCTGGTCGTTGCGCGAGCGGCCGGCGTGGAGGCGCGCGCCCGCCTCGCCGATCTTCCGCGTCAGCAGGGTCTCGAGCGCCGTCTGGCCGTCCTCGAGCTCGAGGGTCACGGACCACTCGCCGCGTGCATGCGCGTCGCTGATCTCGCGCAGCCCGCCGACGATCGCCTGCAACGCCGCGTTGTCCAGCAGGCCGACGTCGTGCAGCATCTCGGCGTGCGCGATTGACGCCCGCACGTCGTAGGCGACGAGGCGGTCGTCGAGCGCGTGGTCCTCGCCGGCGGTGAACTGCAGCACCCGCGCGTCGAGCGGCGCGCCTTTATCCCAGAGTCTCGTCATCGGCAGTCTCCGGCGTCAGCCCGTGCCCTGTTCCGCGGGACTCAGCGCCTTCGTGTCCGCGACCACCAGCGTGCCGGTGCCCTCGTTAGTGAACACCTCGGCGAGCAGCGCATCGGGCGCCGCATAGGAGATCACGTGCACCCGTCGCACGCCGCCGCGGATCGCGGATTCGATGGCGCTCGACTTCGGCAGCATGCCGTCCGACAGCGCGCCTTCCTCGCGCAGCCGCCGCAGGCCCGCGACGTCGGTGTAGGAGATGAGCGAGTGGGGGTCGTCCAGCCGCTCGAGGATTCCCGGTGCGCCGGTGCAGAGGATCAGCTTCTCGGCGTCCATCGCCCCGCCGATCGCAGCCGCAACGGTGTCGGCGTTGATGTTGAGCAGGTGCCCCGCCGCATCGCACGACAACGGGCTCACGACCGGCAGGAACCCGGAATCGAGCAGGCGCGTGATGACCGACGCGTCCACCTCGTCGATGTCGCCGACCAGGCCGTAGTCCACGACCTCGCCGCTCGCGAGCGTCACGGGTGCCCGCTTGTGCGCCTTGATCAACCCGCCGTCCACGCCCGACACGCCGACCGCCGCGATGCCGAACTCGCGGCACAGGCCGAGCAGGCGCGTGTTGATGAGGCCGTTCAGCACCATGCACGCGACGTCGATCGCGCCGGCGTCGGTCACGCGGCGCCCCTGCACCATGCGCGTCTGCACGCCGAGCTTCGTCGTGACCTGGTCGAGCTGCGGGCCGCCGCCGTGCACGAGCACGACGCGGATGCCGAGGTGGTGCAGGATGGCGACCTGCTCCATGAAGCTGCGCATCGTCGCGCCGTCGCGGAACGCTCCGCCGCCGGTCTTGATGACGAAGACCTTGCCCTTGTACATGTGGATGTACGGCGCGGCGCCGCGGAGCGCGCGCACGGTCACGGCCTGTTCACCCTTGTGTCCGATCATCGTCATCGTTACCCCTTGAGCAGTCGGTAGAGCACGGCCATCTGCACGACCATGCGGTTGGCGGCTTCCTGGATCACGCGGCTGCGTGGCCCGTCGAGGACTTCGTCGGCTACGGCGACGTTGCGCCGCACGGGCAGGCAATGCATGAAATGGCAGTCGTTGCGCGCGCGGGCGAACCAGTCGTCGCGGACGCACCAGTCCTTGAGCGGGTCGCGGAGCTTCGTCTCGGCTTCCGCATCGCCGTACGCCAGCGGTGATCCCCACTCCTTGGCATAGAGCACGTGCGCGCCGGCGAGCGCCGCGGCACGGTCGCTCGTCTCCGTGACGGTGCCGCCCGAACCGGCGGCCGCGGCACGGGCCTTGGCCATCACCGGCTCCGGCAACGAGTAACCCTCGGGACGCAGCACCACGACTTCCATGCCGCGCTGGGCTGCCATGTGCACGGTCGCGGCCGGCACCGCGAGCGGCAGCGCCCGCGGGTGATAGACCCAGCTCAGCACGAACTTGCCCTGGCGCGGCACGCCGAGGTCGTCCATCGTCTTCCAGTCGGCCAGCGACTGGCAGGGATGGTTCATCGCAGATTCCATGTTCACGAACGGCTTGTCGCAGAGGCTCGCCATCAGCTGGAACTGGGTCTCGGCGATGTCGGCCGCGAGATCCTTGCCCTCGGCGAAGGAGCGAATGCCGAGCGCGTCGCAGTAGGACGCGAGCACCGGGATGGCCTCCCGAACGTGCTCCGCGGCGCCTGCATTCATCACGGCCCCGGTGCGTGTCTCGACCTGCCACGTGCCCTGTCCGGGCGTCACGACGAAGGAGCTGCCACCGAGCCGCATCATGCCCGCCTGGAACGACGAGAGCGTCCGCAGCGACGGGTTCATGAACAGGAGCCCGAGGATCTTCCCGGCGAGCGCCTGCGGCTCCGGGTGCTCCTGGAGCCGGCGGGCGAGGTCGAGCAGGTCGACGACCTGGTCGCGCTGGAATTCGGCGAGATCGAGGAAGCGATGCATGATGCGGTGTTGGCCGGGGTTTGCTGTGTGTGGGCGTTCGCCGCGCGCTCGATGAGCGCGCTCAGGCGGGAAGCGAGGCGAGCGCGTCGCGCAGCGCGTCGACGTGAGCGGCCTCGAGGACGAAGGGCGCGAGGATGCGCACGACGTTCGGGTCGCCGCTCGTGCCGGTGAGGATGTCGCGCTCGAGCAGTTCGCGCTGCACGTCTTTCGCCGGGCGGCTGGTGCGCAGCCCGGTGAGGAAGCCCGCGCCCTGGATGCCGACGACGGGGCCGACGACGCAGGTCTCGCGGATGCGTTGCGAGAGCGTCCGCACGTTCGCGAGCAGGCCTTCGCTCTCGATGATGTCGACGACGGCCTCGATCATCGCGCACGCGAGCGGGCCGCCGCCGAAGGTCGTGCCGAGGTCGTCCGTCTTGAGGTGGGCTGCAACGTGGTCCGCCATCAGCAGCGCCGCGCACGGGAAGCCCGCGCCGAGCGCCTTGGCGGTGGTGATCATGTCGGGCGCCACGCCGTACATGTTCGCGGCGAACGGGAAGCCGGTGCGGCCCATGCCGCACTGCACTTCGTCGAAGACCAGCAGGGCGCAGGTCGCGGCCGTCCGCTTGCGCAGCGCCGCGAGGAATGTCTCGCCGAGGTCGAGCGCGCCGGCCACGCCCTGCACGGGTTCCACGATCACCGCGGCGGTGTCCGCGTCGACGATGCGCTCGACGGCGGCGAGGTCGCCGCGCGGCACGAACTCGACGTCGAACGGCGCCTGCGGGAAGCCGTACCACTTCTTCATCGCGCCCCAGGTCACCGCGCCGGCGGCGGCGGTGCGGCCGTGGAAGCTGCCTTCCACCGCGACGACCTTGCGGCGTTTCGTGATCTTCAGCGCGAGCTTGAGCGCGTTCTCGTTCGCCTCGGCCCCCGTGCTGATGAAGAACGCGGTGTTGAGGCCGAGCCCGGCGAAGCGCGTCAGCCGCGTCGCGGCACGTTCGCGCACGGCGAGCGGTACGGCGTTGCTCTGGAAGATGAGCGAGCGGGCCTGCGACTCGAGGGCCGCCAGCAGGCGCGGATGCGAGTAGCCCAGCGCCGCCACGGCGTGGCCGCCGTAGAGATCGAGGATGCGGCGGCCGTCCCGCGTGATCAGGTGCACGCCCTCGGCGCGCTCGACGTCACGCTCTCGCCGGAGGAGGTTGCGCGACTGGAG
>JBBIVG010000236.1:5000-5378 GCA_037439865.1 Nevskiaceae bacterium | reverse complement strand
GTGGGGCATCGGCCGGTCCGCCCGAACTCTGAGTCTGCGGGCAGAACCGCATGGCCAGTCTCGTGCCCGAGTGGTTTCTTTCGGCGTTCGCGCTGGCGACCATTTTCACCGTCATGTTCGACGTCGGGCTCGGGCTCGTTCCAGGCGAGTTCCTCTGGCTGTGGCGACGCCCGGCGTTGATGTTGAAGGCGCTCTTCGCCGTGCTGGTCGCCGTTCCAGCAATCGCGATCTTGGTCTCGCGTCTGCTGGACCTCCCGCGACCGGCCGGGATCGGCCTCCTGGTCATGGCAATCTCGCCCGGGGCCCCGGTGGCCCTGCAGCGATCACTTGGCGCCGGCGGTCACCGTTCGTTTGCGCCGGGCCTGCAGGTAACGGTCG
>JBBIVG010000236.1:0-4984 GCA_037439865.1 Nevskiaceae bacterium | reverse complement strand
GGTCGTTTCCATGCCGCTGTCGATCGCGGCCCTGGACGAGGTGTATGCGGGCCATGCCAGCGTGCAGCCGTGGCCGCTGATGAAGCAGGTGTTCACGGCACAGTTGTTGCCGCTCGGCCTTGGCATGGCAGTCGGCGCATTTCGGCAAATTGCTGCCATCTGGCTCAAGCCGCGGCTGTTTCGTGTCTGGCGGGCGCTGATGATCAGCCTCGCCGTGCTGGCGATCGTGGGGTTCTGGGGTGCGCTGGTGCAGGCGGGGTCCTATGTCGCGATCGGTGCGGCGCTGACCACGCTGGGCGCCATCACTGCCGGACATCTTCTCGGCGGGCCGGATCCCACGACGCGCACGGCCGTCGCCATCAGCGCGGCGGCACGCAACCCGGGGCTCGCGCTGCTGGTGGTGGCCGTGAATGACGCGCCGCCGGCGATCAAGGTTACCGTGCTCTCGTACATCGTCGTCTCCGCGCTGACGATCCTGCCGTACGTCGTCTGGCGCAAGCGGCAGATGGCCGAACTCGTTACGTGAGACAGGGCCTCGGCAGGCCGGTCCGGCCGGGGTTCAGATCCCGCCACCCCAGCGGTACTGCCACGCGATCCCGAACAGGCTGTAGCTGTTCCCGGTGCGCGACGAAACGCCGTCGCTCGCGTAGAGCTTGACGGAGTTCCTGCGATCGACCGGGATGGCGAGGGTTCCACCCACCCTCCAGTTGCGCTGCAGATCCCGCGCGTAGTCGCCGTTCATCGTGGTCGCGCCGCCAGTGAAGAACGTCGCGTCGAGCGATGCCCAGATGCCCGATGGGTAGCTTCGGATCACGTGCCCTTCGAGGCTGTAGAGTGGATCCTGCGACCGCGTGTTGCCGCCGTAGAAATCGTGGTTGTCCGTGTAGAACGTGACCGCAGTGACAGCCTCGTATGTCCACGGCCCGACCGCTTTCGAAACCCCGACGCTGGGCTTGAAAAACCAGCGGTTGGTGCCGATGTTCACGATGCGGGTGTCGTCGTACTGGCCCACCGGGATGGAGACCTGCAGTGCGGCGCCGATGATCAGGTCCTGCTGGTAGGACGCGAAGTCATCCATCTTGAGGGCGGGTGCGCCGTACAGATTGACCGACAGGCGCAGCACGGGGTCCGCGAAGCCCGCGACGTTGCGTCGAATCTCATCTCCTTCGTACAGGGCGGACCCGGAGAGCCACGTGTACGGCACGGCGACGTCGACCTTGCCCGACTTGCCCCAGACGTCGAGCGCGCGGGCGTAAGCCAGCACACCCGAGTTCGTGTCGAGGTCGGGCTTGCGGAGTGGCAGGGCGGTGTCGAACGCGATGCCGCCCTGGGTGTACGCGTATCCGGCGATCAGGAAATTCACGCCGACGGGCGTGTTGGAATACTGGCGCGGCTCGATGCTCTGCGCCTCGACCCCGGCCGACGATGCGAGGCCCAGGCCCGCGACGAACGCGATGCGCCAGCGCGTCATGCGAGCGCTGCGACCAGTCGAGGCAGCAGGACGCCCGAGGGTCCGCTCAGTACGACGTGCGCCGAGGGCGACAGATCGGTCCGGTTCGGGTTCACCTCGATGATCGTGGCCCTCGCATAGAGGGCGGCCTCGGCGAGTCCCGCCGCCGGGTACACGAGGGACGACGTACCGGCTGAAAGAAAGACGTCGCACCGTTCGGCCGCGTCTGCGGCTGCGATCATCGGCCCCGGCGGGATCGCCTCGCCGAACCAGACGACGTCGGGTCGAAGCAGGCCGCCGCAGGACTCGCACCTCGGGAGACCGCCGCGCGAATCCCGGGAGCGTGCGGCCACGACCGCCTCGACGGTGCAGCGGTCGCGCATGATGTTGCCGTGATACTCGAGCACGCCCGTGCTGCCGGCCTTCTGGTGCAGGCCGTCCACGTTCTGGGTTACCAGCGTGAACTGGGGCGTGCGACGCGCCAGCTCGACCAGCGCGTAATGGCCCGGGTTCGGCTCGGTCTTGCGGATCAGCTCCCGCCGGTACTCGTACCAGTCCCAGACGAACTTCGGGTCACGCTCGAAGGCCTCCGGCGTGGCCAGTTCCTCGGGATTGAATTTCGCCCAGAGGCCCGTGAGGGCATCGCGGAACGTGGGGATCCCGCTCTCCGCCGAGATCCCCGCGCCGGTCAGCACGCAGACGCGCCGCGCAAGCCGCAGCGCCTTCGCGGCCTCGGCGATCCGTAGGTCAAGGGCGGCAGCGGAGTCGTCGATCACTAACCGCTACCCCCTGACTGCTGAGGTTCTCCTCAGGCCGCCTTGCTCGAGCCCGCGAGCTGCCGCAGCACGTACTGCAGGATGCCGCCGTGCTGGTAGTACTCGCGCTCCTTCGGCGTATCGATGCGCACCCGCACCTCGAACTTCACGGGCGCGCCCGATGCCGGGGTGGCGACGACGGTCACCGTCTTCGCAGCACCGCCGTTCAGGCCGATGATCTCGAAGCTCTCCTTGCCGGTGAGACCGAGGCTCTGGGCGTTTTCGCCGTCCGTGAACTGCAGGGGCAGCACGCCCATGCCGATCAGGTTGGAGCGGTGGATGCGCTCGAAGCTCTCGGCGATCACGGCCTTCACGCCGAGCAGCATCGTGCCCTTGGCGGCCCAGTCACGCGACGAGCCCGTGCCGTACTCCTTGCCGGCGATCACCACCAGCGGCGTGCCTTCCGCCTTGTACTTGACGGCGGCGTCGTAGATCGACATCTGTTCGCCGGTCGGAACGTGAAGGGTGACGCCGCCTTCCGTGCCCGGCAGCATCAGGTTGCGCAGGCGGATGTTCGCGAACGTGCCACGCATCATCACCTCGTGGTTGCCGCGGCGCGCCCCGTACTGGTTGAAGTCGGCCGGCTGCACGCCCTGGCCCATGAGGTACTTCGCGGCGGGGCTCGACTTGGCGATGTTGCCCGCGGGCGAGATGTGGTCGGTGGTCACCGAGTCGCCGAGCACCGCGAGCGAGCGCGCCCCGCGGATGTCGGCGACGGCGCCGGGCGACCGCGCCATGCCCTGGAAGTAGGGCGGATTGCGGACGTAGGTCGAGGCGTCGTCCCAGTGGTAGACCTCGCCGGCCGGCACCTTGATCGACTGCCAGTTCTCCTCGCCCGTGAAGACGCTCGCGTAGCTCTTCTTGAACATGGCCGAGTCGACCGACGCAGCCACGGCCTGCTGCACTTCCTGCGGCGTCGGCCAGATGTCCTTCAGGTACACCGGCTTGCCGTCCGAGCCCGTGCCGATCGGTTCCTTGTTCATGTCGATGTCGAGCGTGCCCGCCAGCGCGTAGGCCACGACGAGCGGCGGCGAGGCGAGGAAGTTCATCTTCACCTCGGCATGCACCCGGCCCTCGAAATTGCGATTGCCCGAGAGCACCGAGGTGGCGACGATGTCGCCCGACTTGAGGCCCTCGGACAGCTCCGGCCGCAGCGGGCCCGAGTTGCCGATGCAGGTCGTGCAGCCATAGCCGACGACGTAGAACCCAACGGATTCCATGTCGGAGAGCAGCCCGGCCTTATTGAGGTAATCCGTCACCACGCGCGAGCCCGGCGCGAGGCTCGTCTTCACCCACGGCTTCGCGGTGAGGCCGCGCTGGTGCGCCTTGCGCGCGAGGAGTCCCGCCGCGATCAAGACGTTCGGGTTCGACGTGTTGGTGCAGCTCGTGATCGCGGCGATCATCACCGCGCCGTCCACGAGTTCAAAGGTCTTGGCGCCGCTCGTGACCGTCGCCTTGCCGGTCGCCGACGGATTCTTGCTCGCGCGCTCGGCGGCCATCGGTGCGAGGTGCTTGCGATAGGTCTCCTTCGCGACGCTCAGCGGCACGCGGTCCTGGGGGCGCTTGGGACCCGCGAGGCTCGGCACGACCGTGCCGAGGTCGAGCTCGAGCACGTCGGTGTAGTCCGCCTCGCGCATGCCATTCGTGCGCCACAGGCCCTGGGACTTGGCATATGCCTCCACCAGCGCGACCTGCCCGGCCGGACGGCCGGTCAGCGCGAGGTAGCGGATCGTCTCCTCGTCGATCGGGAAGATGCCGCAGGTGCTGCCGAACTCCGGCGACATGTTGGCGATCGTCGCGCGGTCGGCGAGCGGCAGGCTGGCGAGACCGTCGCCGAAGAACTCGACGAACTTGTCCACCACGCCCTTCTTGCGCAGCATCTCGGTGATCGTGAGCACGAGGTCGGTCGCGGTCGCGCCCGCGGGGAGCGAGCCCTTGAGGCGGAAGCCGATGACGTGCGGGATCAGCATCGTCACGGGCTGGCCGAGCATCGCGGCCTCGGCCTCGATGCCGCCGACGCCCCAGCCGAGCACGCCGAGGCCATTGACCATCGTGGTGTGCGAGTCGGTGCCCACCACGGTGTCGGGGAAGGCCACCTTCCTGCCGTCCTTGTCCTCGGCGAACACGACTCGCGCGAGGTGCTCGACATTGACCTGGTGGACGATGCCCGTGCTCGGCGGCACGACCTTGAAATTACGGAATGCAGACTGGCCCCACCGCAGGAACGAGTAGCGCTCGCCATTGCGCGAGAAGTCGATTTCGTTGTTCTTCCTGAGTGCGTCGGCCGTGCCGTAGTTGTCGACCTGGACGGAGTGGTCGATGACGAGTTCGACCGGGGCGAGCGGGTTGATGTCCTGCGCATTTCCGCCGAGGAGCACCATCGCCTCGCGCATCGCGGCGAGGTCCACGATGCCGGGCACGCCAGTGAAGTCCTGCATGATCACGCGCGCAGGAGTGAACGCGATCTCATGGCTCGGGGCCGCCTTGGCGTCCCAGCGCAGCAGCGCCTCGATGTCGGCGCGGGTGACGTTCACGCCGTCCTCGAAGCGCAGGAGGTTCTCGAGCAGGATCTTGAGCGAGAACGGGAGGCGGCCGAGGTCGTAACCCTGGATCGCCGGCAGGCTGTGGATCTCGTAGGTCTGGCCGCCCACCACCAGCGACTGGCGGGTCTTGAAACTGTCTCTCATGCAACCTCCGGGGATTCGATCGGGCTCGACTG
>JBBIVG010000235.1:2322-5500 GCA_037439865.1 Nevskiaceae bacterium | reverse complement strand
GAAATCGATACCCTGGTGCTCGACAAGACCGGCACCCTGACCGCCGGGCGTCCGTAAGTCGTCAGCGTCGTCCCGGTGGATGAGGTCGCGGAGGCCGAGCTGCTGCGTTTCGCGGCCAGCCTCGAGCAGGCGAGCGAGCATCCGATCGCGGCGGCCGTCGTACGCTACGCGCATTCCCGCGGGCTCCGGCTCGGTCGCAGCTACGGCTTCAAGGCCATGCCGGGCGCCGGAGCCACCGGCGTCGTGCAACTGCGCAACATGGCCGTCGGCAATGCGCGACTCATGGCGGAGGTAGGCGTCGACGTGAGTTCGCTCGAGCCCGAAGCCGATCGCCTGCGAGCGCTGGGCCAGACGACGGTGTTCGTCGCGATGGACAAGGTTCCGATCGGCGTGCTTGGCATCGCCGACCCGCTCAAGCCCGACGCCTGGGAAGCCATGCAGGAGTTCAAGCGTGACGGCTTGCGCGTCGTGCTGCTGTCCGGCGATCACGAGGCGTCGGTCCGGGCCGTCGCCCAGCAACTCGGAATAGACGAGGTGCACGCGGGTGTGCTGCCCGAAGAGAAGGCCTCGGTCATTCGCCGGCTGCGCAGCGAAGGTCGCAAGGTGGCGATGGCCGGGGACGGCATCAACGACGCGCCGGCGCTCGCGGAGGCGGACGTCGGCATCGCGATGGGAGCGGGTGCGGACATCGCCAAGCAGACCGCCGGCGTGACGCTCATGAGCGGCGACCTGCGCGCGATCGGCCGTGCCATGCGGCTGAGCGAAGCCACGATGTCGAACATCCGCCAGAACCTGCTGTTCGCGTTCGGCTACAACTCGCTCGGCGTGCCGATCGCCGCCGGTGTCCTCTTTCCGTTCACCGGCATGCTGCTGGCGCCCGCGGTGGCGGCGGCGGCCATGTCGTTCAGCTCGGTGAGCGTGATCACGAATGCGCTGCGGCTGCGCAAGATTCCGCTCGCGGGCTCCTGATTAACGCAGGCGAAAAATGACCCGCACCCTTTCGACGGATCCCCGCCGCGATGGCTATCGCATGCCGGGCGAGTTCGAGCCGCACGATGGCTGCTGGATGCTCTGGCCGGAACGGCCCGACAACTGGCGTCTCGGCGGCAAGCCCGCGCAGCAGGCGTTCGTGGCCGTGGCGACGGCAATCTCGGCGAGCGAGCCCGTCTCGGTCGGCGTCTCCGCCGGCCAGTTCGCGAATGCGCGACGCCTGCTGCCGGCGTCCGTGCGGGTGGTCGAGATCTCGAGCAACGACGCGTGGATGCGCGACGTCGGGCCGACGTTCGTCGTCAACGGCCGGGGCGGCGTCCGCGGCGTGGACTGGCAGTTCAACGCGTGGGGCGGGCTCGACGGCGGGCTTTACTTCCCCTGGGACAAGGACGACGCCGTCGCGCAGAAGGTGCTCGAGATTGAAGGCCGTGACCGCTACCGGGCGCCGTTCGTGCTCGAAGGGGGGGCAATACACGTGGACGGGCAGGGGACGCTGATCACGACCGAGGAGTGCCTGCTCAACCGCAACCGCAATCCGCACCTCACGCTCAATGAGATAGAGCGGCAGTTGCTGCGGTACCTGGGCGCCGAAGTCGTCGTGTGGCTCGGCAAGGGCGTGTATCGCGACGAGACCGACGGCCACGTGGACAACCTCTGCGCGTACGTGCGCCCGGGCGAGGTCGTGCTCACCTGGACCGACGACCGGCGCGATCCGCAGTACGAGATCTCGCGCAACGCCTATGAGCGACTGATGGAGGCGCGCGACGCGCGTGGCCGTCGCTTCAAGGTGCACAAGCTCATTCAGCCGGGGCCGCTCAGGATGACGAAGGGCGAGGCGGAGGGCGTGGATGCAGCCGAAGGTACTGCGCCGCGCGAGACGGGCGTGCGGCTCGCGGGTTCGTACGTGAATTTCTACATCGGGACGCGCCGGGTCGTCGTGCCGCTGCTCGACGCGAAGCGGGATGGGGCGGCGCTGCGCAAGATCGGTTCGCTGTTTCCCGGCCGCGAAGTCGTCGGAGTGCCGGGCCGGGAGATACTGCTCGGCGGCGGCAACATCCACTGCATCACGCAGCAGGTGCCCTCCGGAAGGCGGCATCAGCGCAGGTCGGCGCCTGCGCGGTAAGCCGGAAGCGCCGACTCCATGTTGCACGAGGTGCTTTCCGGGCGACGGCTGACGCAGCTCGAATACGAGCATGCATTGCCGAAACTGCAGGATCGCCTGCTCGATGCGCAGTTCGAATTGCGCAAGAGCCGGCCGCGCGCGGTGGCCGTGATCGTCACGGGCATCCCGGGCGCAGGGCGGAGCGAGGTGGTCAACGAGCTGCTCGGGTGGCTCGACCCGAAGTTCGTGACGGTCTACGGGTTCAGGACGCCGAACGACGTCGAGCGGCAGCGGCCGCCGCTGTGGCGCTACTGGCGCGTGATGCCGCCGAAGGGGCGCATCGCCATCCTGCACGCCGGCTGGTACGAGGACTTCCTGCACGCGTCGGTTCGCGATCCCGCGCGTCCGCGCACCCTCGTGCAGCGCGAGGTGGAGCGCATCCGGAACCTGGAGGGCATGCTCGTCGCCGACGGTGTCGCAGTCGTCAAGATTCACCTGCACATCGGGCCCGAGCTGCAGAAGAAGCGGTTGCGCAAGCTCCTCGCGGACAAGAGCACGCGCTGGCGCGTGACGCCGGAGGACCTCTGGGAACTGCGCCGCTACCGCCGGGTCGAGCGCGCGATGGAGCACTGCCTCAAGGCCACCGACAGCCGCGCTGCGCCGTGGCACCTGGTGGACGGCACGGATCGCCAGCATCGCGCGCTGGAAGTGGGCAAGGTGCTGCTCGCAGGCATCGAGGGCAGGGTCGGGCGGGCCGGCGCCGCAGGTGCCGCGGGACCGGCCGACCGGTTGCGACGTCGCGCCGTGCGTGCCGGATTGTTGACGACACACCGCGGCCCGCGGGTGGCGGAGGAAGAGTACGACCGCGAACTGGAGGAACTGCAGGGGCGCCTGGCGCTGCTCTCGCGTCGCGGGAAGTTCGCGAAGCATGCCGTCGTCCTGGCCTTCGAAGGCATGGACGCGGCGGGCAAGGGCGGGGCGATCCGTCGCATCACGGCGGCGCTGGACGCGCGGCAGTACCGCGTCGTGCCCATCTCCGCACCGACAGTCGAGGAGATCGCACGACCCTATCTGTGGCGCTTCTGG
>JBBIVG010000235.1:0-2312 GCA_037439865.1 Nevskiaceae bacterium | reverse complement strand
CAACTGCCGCCGCTGGGCAACTACACGATCTTCGATCGCTCGTGGTACGGACGCGTGCTCGTCGAGCGCGTGCGCGGCCTCGCGGCGCGACGCGACTGGCAGCGGGCATACGCCGAGATCAACGAGTTCGAGCGCCAACTCGCGGAGCACCGGATCATCGTGGCGAAGTACTGGCTTTCGGTGAGCCCGGAAGAGCAGCTGGCACGCTTCAAGGAGCGCGACCGCAATCCGCTCAAGCGCTTCAAGGTGGACCGCGAGGACTGGCTCAACCGCGAGCACTGGCCTGCCTACGAGAAGGCGGCCCGGGACATGCTGGCGCTAACGAATAGCGCGCGGGCACCGTGGTATGTCGTCCCCGCCGACGACAAGCGCCATGCACGCCTGACGGTGCTCCGCCGGTTGTGCGAGAGGATCGAGAACGCGCTCGACTAGAACCAGCCGGACAGAAAGATGCGCAGCACGTCGGCGCTGAAGTGGTACAGCGGCTCCGTGCCGGGCGCCCCGCCCCTGAGCACGTTCCTGAAATCAGAGTAGTCGTACAGCGCGTGGTCGTAGAACACGTTGATCGTCGATCTCTGCACAAGATTCCAGCGCGACGGTGGCAGCTGCCACGTCGCGCCGACCGTGAACATCTGGCTCTGGAAGGTGCTGAGTTCCTTGTCGCGCCCCATGAAATTCTGGGCGTTGGCCCGCGGGAACAGATCCGAATAGAAGTCCGCCGCGGACTGGTCGTACCAGCGGTACCCGACCTCGAAAATCCACCGTTCGCGCCACGGCTGCGTGTAGGAGATGCGGAAGTTGTTCGCGTCCACGCCCCAGGTATCGGTGAAGTAGCGGTACGTCCCCTGCACGGACGCGCGGTGTTCCAGGTAGTATTGCGCGGAGATCGCCGCGGCGGTGCTCGTGCGGGTATGGGGGTAGATCTCGGGTTCCCAGGTGAAGCCCGCGGGGACGTCGGGGTCGAGGTAGCGAACGGAACGATACGGATTGTTCAGGAAGCCCTCGTCAGTGATCGTCTCGACGCCCAGCCCCATCATCAGCCGCGGCGTAACGATCTGGTTGAGGCCGACGCGGTAGCTCCAGCGGTCCACCGGCTGGTTGAACGTCGGGTCGCCGCGTTTGCGCACGTCGTCCCATCCGCGGCTGAATCCGAAAGAAACGGTCGTCAGGTCCCCGAAAAGGTCCTGGCTGACGTCGAAGCTCGCCGTGTTCGCCGTATAGTCGTTCTCGGAACTGTTCGTGTAGCTCACGCTGTACTGCGTCTTGCCGCTCAGCATGTCGAGCGCGAGGCTGCCTTGCCGGCGCTCTTCCTTGTAGGGGCTGGCATACGAGAGCACGTCGATGGATGCGCTCGAGACCATGTCGACGTAGTAGTTCGCGGCGACGGAGTACTTCTCGCCGAGTTTCTTGCGCACGAGCAGGGACGGCCCGTCCACGGTGACGCCGCCGCCCTCGTAACGGTGGTAGAGCACGTCGGCGCGGTCGTCGGGCAGCACGGCCGCGCGTGCACACTGCGCGAGCAGCAGCGCCAGCGCGGCAACGGTGATGAGGCGAAGGCGCACGAACACGGCCTCAGTTGCAGCCGCAGCCGCCGCCGTGGCTGCCGAGCGCGCCGCGCGCTCCTTCGCGCGCCTCGTACACGTGGTTGATGTAGGCCAGCGACACCGGGTCGCGATCCGGGCTCATGATCAGGTCCGCGAAATTCTGCCGCTCGTACGGCTTGACCCACGGTTCAATGCTCGAGCAGCCGGCGAGGCCGACGATCGCCGAGAGGACCACGCACAGGCTCCTGCGCATGCGGATCACTCCTTGACGAGGCTGCGGATCATGTCCGCGTATTTCGCCTCGTCGCCCGCCTGGTAGCCGCGATGCACGTACCGGACGTCGCCCTTCCGGTCGATGAACACCGAACTCGGCATTCCCTCAACGCCGAATCGTTCGGCCACCGAGTTCCTCTCGTCGAACAGGATCGGGAAACTCACCTGCAGTCCGCGAAGCCAGGCAAGCGCGGCGGCACGGTCGGGCTCCACGTTCACGCCGATCAGCGTGAAGCCGAGCGGTTCGTAGCGCGCCTGGATCTGCTCGAGCAGCGGCATTTCCTGGCGGCAGGGGCCGCACCAGCTCGCCCAGAAATTGACCATCACGACCTGCCCCTTGAACTCACTCAGGCTCACCTGGCCACCGGCGCGGGCGGGCAGTGCGAAGTCGGGCGCGGGCTTCGGCGTGTCCGCGAGGGCGTCCGTGGCGAGCACGACTGCAACGATTGCGGCAAGGAGCACGAGTGGGCGACGCATGGCTGTTCCCCGGATCAG
>JBBIVG010000234.1:4006-5512 GCA_037439865.1 Nevskiaceae bacterium | reverse complement strand
GATGACGTACGCGCCGAGGCTCGGACTGAGCAGCGGGTGGGACTCGCCGAGGCCCGGAAGGTCCGGAGTCACCACGCGTCGATCGGTGGCGAGCACCGAGGCGAGTTCTCCCATCCCGGCGGACGAGCCGGGGACGTCGTGCAGGAGCAGCATGGGCGTGCCGCCTCTGCCGCGCAGCCTCGCACGGACCTGCCCATGGACGAAGCCGAGATAACGCTGCTCCTCCGCAGCGGATGTCGGTTCGGCGGGAGGGGGCGGCGACCATTGCGACGCCGGCAGCCGGGCCGACCGGAGCAGTTCGAGGAGGCGCAGGCGCCATGCCGCGCCTTCGCCGGGGATGCGCTCGACGCGGCATGCAGCCGGCAGGGGCTGCGGCAGGCGATCGAGGAAGCCGTACAGCACGTCGTCTTCGCGGCACATGAAGACGGCAGGGGAACGCAGTGCACGGATTGCGGGCATGGCATCGAAGCGCAACGCCGCGCCGTAGGCCCCAGTCCAGTTCGCCCCCGCCATCAGTACGTCGGTAGCGTATTCGTGCAGGCCCGCGTCGTCCGGCAGCGCCATCGCCAGGCGCGTCTGCGCCCTGCGGTCGAACCAGGGGAAGAAGCGGTGGAAATCGAGGATCCTCGACCACAGGCGAGCTAGGTGCGATCCGTCCGCGGCCGGTTCGAAAGCCTGCAGGTACGCGCTCAGGAAATCCGGTGAAGGCGGATTCTCGGGGAGGGCCAGCCCGTCCATCAGGGTCAGCACAGCCCGCCCCGGGTGATCCACCGCGAACTGCAGTGCAATTTTGGAACTCGTGTGGAAGCCGTAGACGGCGCAGCGTTCGAGCCCCAGGGCGGAGAGGGTTTCGGCGAGAGCCCGGGAGTAATCGCCGATCGACGACTGTCCAACCGGCAAGGGACTGGAGTTCCCATAACCCGGCGTGTCGAGCGCGATCACCGTGAAGTACTCGCCGAGCCACTCGAGGTTCGGGAGGTGCAGGACCGAGGACCGCGGCGAATCGTGCAGCATCACCACGACGGGGCCCTTGCCGCCGTAGCGGAAATGCGCCTGCCCGTGCGGCACCGAAACGAATCCCTTGGCTGTCAGGCCCACCTGCACCCTCCAATCCGCGCAGCGATAGGGTATATTTCCCCTAATTTTTCCGAAACTTACAGCATGAACCAAAGAACACGCCTGCACGGCGGTTTTACGTTGATCGAGCTGCTGATCGTCATCGTCATCCTGGGCCTGCTCCTGTCCCTGGTCGCCCCGACGATGTTCTCGAAGGTGAGCTCGTCCCAGCGCAAGACGGCCATGGCGCAGATGCAGATGCTGGCGACGTCGCTCGACACCTACCGGCTCGACCTCGGCGATTATCCGCCCAATCTGCAGGAATTGCGGCAGAGCACGCGCCCGGGGTGGGACGGCCCTTACCTGCCGCGCGACATCCCGCTCGATCCCTGGGGTCACCCCTACCAGTACAAGGTACCGGGAGAAAAAGGCCAGCCCTATGGCCTGATG
>JBBIVG010000234.1:0-3981 GCA_037439865.1 Nevskiaceae bacterium | reverse complement strand
GGCAGCCCGGGCGGCGAGGGCGACGCCGCGGACATCGTCTTCCAATGAGTGCCCTCGCGGCGCTTCTGTCGGACTTCGGCGTGGGCGCGGCGGACCTCGACAAGGCCCGCGCGTACCAGCAGAAGTACGGCGGGCGCATGGAACAGATCCTGGTCAACATGGGCAGCCTGTCCGCGGACGCGCTGCCGGAGATCTACGGCCGCCTCCTGCAGGCGCCGGTGCTGCCGGCCCGCTTTGCCGCGGGCTGGGAGCCGCCCACCGGATTCGAAGAGCTGCCGATCGATTTCCTGCTCGAGCGCGGCTGGTTGCCGGTGGAACGCCAGGACGGCCGCTGGGTGTTCGCCGCCTGCGCGCCGCTCGACCTCGAGGTGAACGAGTGGCTCGGCGCGAAGTCGGTGCCGTACGAACTGCGTCTCGTGAGCGAGGAGCAGTTCGACGCGCTGAAGGCGAGACTCGGGCGCCGGCAGGAAGCCACCGTGGAGGCCAGCCTGAGCTCGGTCGAGGAAGGGCGGCTGCGCGAACTCGCGTCCGAGGCTCCGACGGTCAACCTGCTCAACACCCTGATCGGCCGCGCGCTGAAGCAGGGCGCGTCCGACATGCACATCGAGCCGCAGGGTGCGCGGGCCAGGGTGCGCTTCCGCATCGACGGCGTGCTGCACGAGGTGGACTCGATCGCGCCTGCGATGGTGCTGCCGGTGATCACGCGGCTCAAGATCCT
This sequence comes from Nevskiaceae bacterium, assembly GCA_037439865.1. Lineage (GTDB taxonomy): Bacteria > Pseudomonadota > Gammaproteobacteria > Steroidobacterales > Steroidobacteraceae > RPQJ01. The sequence continues at coordinate 3,263 of JBBIVG010000234.1, read as the reverse complement.
CGCGGGCATGGACATCGGCGAGCGGCGGCGCCCACAGGACGGCAAGATCGACCTGCGCGTCGCGGGCGAGGACATCGACATCCGCGTGTCCGCGCTGCCCGTGACCGACGGTGAGAGCGCGGTGATGCGTTTCCTGCGCAAGGGTGCACTCGTCTACGACATGAAGCTGCTCGGCTTGTCCGCGGACGTCGAGGCGCGGGTGCTCGAGGATCTCGAGATCACGGCCGGCGTGATCCTGCTCACCGGTCCCACGGGCTCCGGCAAGACGACGACGCTCTACACGTTCCTGTCGCGGCTCAACAGCCCCGAGGTGAAGATCATCACGCTCGAGGACCCGGTCGAGTACCAGCTCGCCGGCGTCAACCAGGTGCAGGTGCAGCCCGGCATCGGCTTCGATTTCGCCACGGGCCTGCGCAGCATCGTGCGCCAGGACCCGGACATCATCATGGTGGGCGAAATCCGCGACCGCGAGACCGCGGCGATCGGCATGCAGTCCGCGCTCACCGGCCACCTCGTCTTCTCGACGGTGCATACGAACGACGCGCCGACCGCATACACCCGCCTGCTCGACCTCGGCGTGGAGGAGTACCTGCTCAACGCCGCCCTGCGCTCGATCGTCGCGCAACGGCTCGCGCGCCGTCTCTGCCCGCAGTGCGCGGTTCCGCATCCCGAGTCCGATGCGCTGATGGGGCGTCTAGAGCTGCACGGGTTCGCGGAGCGTGTGGGCATCCGCGAGCCGCAGCTCATGGAAGCTCGTGGCTGCGACGCGTGTGGCCACACCGGCTATCGCGGGCGCATGGCGGTGGTCGAATACCTGCGTTGCGACGAGGGCATCAAGGCGCTCGACGTCGGCCCGCATTTCCTCGCCGAGGCGCGCCGTTACTGCGACTCCCAGGGCTGGCGCTCCCTGCGTGAGGACGGTTACCTCAAGGCGCTCCAGGGCCTCACGACGCTCGAGGAAGTGCTGCGAGTGGCCGGCTGATGGCGCGCTTCCGATACGTGGGGTTCGACCCCTCCGGCGCACGCGTGTCCGGCATCGTCGAGTCCGAAGCCATGGATCTGGCCCGCGAAGACCTGCGCGGGCGCGGCGTCATGGTGAGCGAACTCGCGGCCGAGGCGACGGGCCGCGACTGGCGCGAGACGCTCGGCCTGCAGTCGGATCGCGTCAAGCTCGACGACCTCGAGTTCCTGACCTCCGAGCTGAGCCTGCTGCTCGACAGCGGCGTGCGCATCGACCGCGCCATCGGCATCCTGCAGCGGACGGGCAGGAGTGGCGCAGTAGGGCGGCTGTTGTCCGCGCTGTCGAACGACCTCAAGCAGGGCCGGCAGTTGTCCGAGGCCGCGGCCGAGCACAAGGACGTCTTCGACCCGCTGTACGTGAACCTGATCGCGCTCGGTGAGGCGAGCGGCCAGCTGCCCGAGGTGTTCCGGCGCCTGGCGGAGGACCTCCGCTTCCGTCGCGACATACGCCAGAAAGTGCTGCAGGCCGCGACCTATCCGCTCATCGTCCTCAGCGTCTGCGTTCTTGCGCTGCTCTTCATCTTCAATTTCGTCGTGCCGAACCTCGCGACGCTGTTCGCCGATGCGAAGGAGCTGCCGTGGTACACGACGGCACTGCTCGGCGCGAGCGCCTTCATGCAGCAATACCAGTGGGCCGTCGGTATCGCGCTCGTGGCGGCCGGGGCGCTGCTATGGCAGGCGCGCAGGAACCCGTCGGTCGTCGAGTTGCGGGAGCGCATGGCGATCGGTTCGCCGTTCCTCAGCGAGGCGACGACGACGGTCGAGCGCATCCGCTTCGCGAGCGGCCTCGGCATGATGCTCGAGTCGGGGGTTCCCGTGGATCGCGGGCTGCAGCTTGCGACCGGCAACATCCGCCACGGGCAGCTGCGTCGCGAGATCGCCATCGCGGTCGAGAAGGTGCGGCGGGGCGAGCAGTTGTCGCACGTGCTGCGCCAGACGCGCCTGTTCCCCGATTTCTACGCATCGCTGCTCGAGGTGGGCGAGGAGAGCGGCGAACTCGGCAAGGTGTTCACGGAGATCGCGCGCCGCAGCCGCGACGCGTTCTCGACCTGGACGCAGCGCGTCACGACGCTGCTCGAACCCGCGCTCATCCTGCTCATGGGCCTGATCGTGGGCGGGGTCGTCGTCATCATGATGCTCAGCATCACTTCCGTGGCGGACATCGGCCTGTAGGACCATGGCCCGCGCCCGCGGTTTCACGCTCGTCGAGCTGCTCGTCGTCCTGGCGATCCTCGGCTTCATCATCGCGCTCGTGGGGCCGCTGACCGCCGACCGCCTCGACAAGGCGCGCGCCCAGGAAGAGTGGCTCGTCCTCGACCGCACCGTGCGCGGGCTCGCCTTCCGCGCGTTCGCGGAGGGACGCGCGGTCGAGCTGCGGGGCGAAGGCGCCGAGCTCAGGTGGAAGGTCGAAGGCGCCGACGAGCGGTCGCTGCCGCTCCCGCACCTGTTCTTCGACTCGCCACAGGTCGTGCGGATCAACACGAACGGCATCGCCGAGCCCGCGAGCATCGCGATCCACCAGCGCGGCCGCGCACGCGTCCTCGTACTGAACGGCTGGCTCGGGGACGGCAAGTGAAGCGCCAGCGCGGATTCACGCTGCTCGAGGTACTGATCGCGGCGACGATCCTCTTCACGGCGCTCGCGGTCGCAACGGAGACCTATCGCAGCAACCTGCTCGCGAGCAGCCGCGCCGAAGGACTGGTGTCGATGCTGACGCCGTTGCCGCTCATCACCTCGTCGATCCGCAGCCAGTTGCGGTCGAACCCGGTCGAGAAGCTCGACGGTGGCTCGGATCTGCTCGGCGTGAAGTACGAGTGGGAGGCCAACACGGTCCGCTACGGTTCGCCGCCGCGCCGTTTCGACCCCGACGCGACGGACTTCCGCGACTATTCGCCGCGGTTCCGCCTGTACGACATACGGCTGACCCTGCATCGCGCGGGGCAGCAGCGGGTATTCCTCTACCAGGAGATCGCATGGGAACGCATGCGAAGGTAAAGGGATTCACGCTGATCGAGCTGCTGATCGCACTTGCGATCTTCGGCATGGTCGTGGGCATCGCGAGCTACGGCTATTCGCTCTTCACGCGCAACTGGGAAGGGCGGCTCGGGCGCTTCCAGAGGGCGCAGGACCAGTACCAGCGACTCGACCTGGTGGTCGCGGCGCTCGAGAACACGCTGCCCTACGTCGTGCGTGACGCCTCCGGCGCAGGAGGTTTCTATTTCCTCGGTCGAGAGGAGGGGCTG
>JBBIVG010000233.1:0-5520 GCA_037439865.1 Nevskiaceae bacterium | reverse complement strand
CGGGCCGTGACCCGGGATGACGACGGTCTTCGCGTCTGCGCGCGCGAGCACCAGCTCGATCGCGGCGACGATGCCGGCCAGCGAGCCGCCGCCGCCAATGTCGATGTCCGGATACGTCCCGTTGCAGAACAGGTCGCCGACGTGCACCACGTCGGCATTGTCCCAGGCCACGATCACGTCGCCGTCGGTGTGCGCGGCGACCGCGTGCACTGCCATGATGCTGTCGCCATTCAGGTGCAGTGACAGCTGGTCGGTGAAGGTGATGACGGGCAGCGCGGACTTCGGCGCCGGCGGCACCTTCAGGTCGTGGGCTTCCACGAACTGGGTCTCGCGCATGCGGGTGCGCACGTTGTCCTGTGCGATGACGAGGGCCCCGGCCTTCGCCAGCGCCTCGTTGCCGCCCGTGTGGTCCGGGTGCCATTGCGTATTGATCACGAACTTCACCGGCCCCGGCGCGACTCTGGCGACGGCCTCCAGCAGTTGCGGCGCAACTGCGGCGACGGAATCGTCCACCAGCACGACCGCGTCCGGCCCGCTCCACACGGCCACGTTGCCACCCGGGCTCGAGATCACGTGCAGGTTGGGACGCACTGCCTGCGTACGGATCTCCGCTGCGGGGGCCTGCGCGAAAACGGGCGTGGCCGCGAGCAGCAGCGAGGCTGCTGCGCAGTCGCGGACCAGGTGGGACGTCGTCGGGAACATGAGGGCTCGGAATCGCTGGGTAACGAGAGTATACGGCGCGCAGCCGTCCGGGCGGGCCGCTGTTATGATCGTCGCATGGGCACGCGGCGGGTCGTTCGATGGATGCGAGGCGCGTTGCTCGGGCTCTTCGCCGTGGCGGGCGCCGGCGGCATCTTCGCCGCGACCGTGGACGACGGCCCGACGGGCATCCTGCTGCCTGTTTCGGGCCCGATCGGGCCGGCCACGAGCGACTACTTCGTACGGACGCTCCGCGAAGCGAACGACCAGCGGGCCTCGCTGGTGGTGGTGACGCTCGACACCCCCGGCGGGCTCGACAGCTCGATGCGCGAAATGGTCCAGGCGATCCTGGCTTCGGACGTGCCCGTCGTCACCTACGTCTCGCCGAGCGGCGCCCGCGCTGCGAGCGCCGGGACATTCCTCGTGTACGCGAGCCACGTCGCTGCAATGGCGCCGGCAACGAACCTCGGCGCCGCCACGCCGGTCCAGATCGGCGGCCCAGCCGCCGGCCCGGCTTCTGGCGAAAAAGGGGAGCCCGACAAAGGCGCGGAGCCCGGCACTGCGATGGAGCGGAAGGCCGTGAACGACGCCGTGGCTTTCATCCGCAGCCTCGCCGAACTGCGCGGACGCAACGTGCAGTGGGCGGAGTCGGCGGTACGCGGCGCCGCGAGCCTGCCGGCGGACGACGCCCGGGCCCAAGGCGTAGTGGACCTCGTTGCGGACGACCTCCCGGAGCTGCTCAAGGCGCTGGACGGCCGACCGGTCAAGCTGAAGTCCCGGGATGCCACGCTGCGCACTTCAGGGCTCGTATTGCGCGACGTGCGGCCCGACTGGCGCACGAAGCTCCTCTCGCTCGTCACGAACCCGAACGTCGCCTACCTGCTGATGCTGCTCGGCATCTACGGGCTGCTGCTCGAGGGCTACAACCCGGGGACGGTGCTCCCCGGCGTGGTCGGCGCCATCAGCCTGCTGCTCGCGCTGTTCGCGTTCCAGGTGCTGTCGGTCAACTACGCCGGTCTCGCGCTGATCGGGCTCGGCGTCGTGCTGATCGTCGCGGAGACCTTCGTGCCGTCGTTCGGCGCGCTCGGCATCGGCGGCATCATTGCCTTCGTGATGGGTTCGATCATGCTGCTCGACTCGGGCGCGCCGGGCTTCACGATCGCCTGGCAGCTCATCGGCGCGATGGGCTTGGCCGGCGCGCTGGTGCTGCTGGCGATCGTTTCGTTCGCGGTGCGGGCTCGGGGCCGGCCCGTGACGACGGGCGCGGAAGCGTTGCTTCGCGACCGCGCGGAGGCCGTCGAGTCGTTCGAGCGCCAGGGGTTCGTGCGCGTGCACGGGGAAATCTGGAATGCCGTCAGCCCCGAACCGGTCCGCGAGGGGCAACGGCTGCGCATCCGCAAGGTGGACGGACTCACGCTCCAGGTGGAACCGGAGCGCGATTGAGCCCGAAGGAGCACTGACATGATCAATTTCGCAACGCTGGCGTTCGTGGTCGTCCTGCTGCTCGTCGTGGCGACGCAGATCTTCAAGGTCCTGAACGAGTACGAGCGCGGGGTCGTCTTCACGTTCGGCCGATTCACCGGCGTGAAGGGGCCCGGGCTCATCATCCTCGTCCCGCTGGTGCAGCGCATGGTCAAGGTGGACCTGCGCGTCGTCGTGCTCGACGTGCCGACGCAGGACGTCATCTCGCGCGACAACGTGTCGGTGAAGGTGAACGCGGTGGTCTATTTCCGCATCGTGGACCCGGAGAAGGCGATCATCCAGGTCGCCAATCCGTTCGAGGCGACGAGCCAGCTGGCGCAAACGACGCTGCGCTCGGTGCTCGGCCAGCACGAGCTCGACGAAATGCTGTCCCAGCGCGAGAAACTGAACATCGACATCCAGAAGATCCTGGACCAGTCGACGGATGCCTGGGGCATCAAGGTCGCCAACGTCGAGATCAAGCACGTCGACCTGAACGAGAGCATGATCCGCGCGATGGCCCGCCAGGCCGAGGCCGAGCGCACGCGGCGCGCCAAGATCATCCACGCCGAGGGCGAGAAGCAGGCGGCGACACAACTCGTCGAAGCCGCGGCGGCACTGTCCGCAGAGCCCAAGGCGCTGCAGTTGCGCTACCTGCAGACGCTCGCCGACCTGTCGAACGAGAAGACGACCACCATCGTCTTCCCGCTGCCGATCGACATCATCCGGCCGTTCCTGGATAAATAGGTGCCAGGCACCTATTTCTCTGCGCGGGCGAGGCGCAGCTGCTCGTCGAGCCGCTTCGCGGAAACCGGCATCAGCGTCTTGAACTCCTGAGCGAACAGCGACACGCGGAACTCCTCGATCATCCAGCGCAGGCGCTCGCGCTCCCTCGCCGGACGTGCCGGATCGGCCGCCCGATCGAGCTCCCTGAGCGCGGATTCGTACGGAATCACCTGCGCCTGCAGGTTGCGGTCGCGCTCGATCTCATTGCGGATCCGTTCCGCGCGCCGCGCCGCCGCCCGGACGTACTTCGGCAGCTGGTGGAACCAGGGTTCCGGCGTGTGCCTCACCCAACCGGGGGCGAGCAGCGCATCGAGCTGCCGAACCACCGAATCGCGCTGACCGGCGAAGATCGGCGCCCGGAGCGTCGCGACCGCAGTCCGCGCCTCCTTGAGCGACATCAGCACCGCCTTGGCCACCCGCACGACCTCGGCACCATTGTCGGCAACGCGGCCTCGCACTCGATCGACGAGGGCCTCGAACTCGGCCCCCGTGCGCGGCCCTCCTCCCTCCTCCAGGTCCAGCGCGTCGGCCACGGCCCGGTCTGCGATCTCGTCGAACAGTGAACGACCAAGGCCCGCCGTCGCCGCGAGCAGCGTGAAGTCGCGATCGGAAGCACACAGGCGCCGCACGAAGTCGTGCTGCTGCGGCATGGCGAGCGCAGCGAGCCTCGCGATCCCTGCGCGAGTGACGGTCCGCGCCTGCTCCTCACCGGGACAGAGTCGCAGCCGAACAGAACTGCCCGCGTCCTCGACCGCCGGGAACAGCCGCAGCGTCACGCCTGCAGCGCGAACCCTCACGTCCTCCGGAATATCACCGAAGTCCCAGCGCCGCACGCCGTCACGTTCCCACGCGTGACCCGGGATCGCCTGAGCGACAGTGGCACCGGTCGCCCGCATTTCGCGGCGCAAGGCGTCGAGGTCGCGGCCGCGTCGCAGCTCATGTCCACCGGCATCAAGCACCCGGATGTCGAGCTGCAACGCCGCAGGCAAACCGACCGCCCGGAGCACGTCCGGATCCGTCGCCTGCCCGGCCTCTTCGGTCACGAACCGGGCGAGGCGCTCGAACAGGTCCCCGCCACGCGAGTCGGCGAGCCCCCGCAGGAACCGGTCCGCGGCATCGGGAATCGGCACGATCCCGCGCCGCAACTCCTTCGGCAGGCCGCGCATGAGCGCCACCACCTTCTCACGCAACAGCCCCGGCACCAGCCAGTCCACCTGGGCGGGCACCAGCTGCCCGAGCAGCGGCAGCGGCACATCGAGAGTCACGCCATCGTCCGGACTCGTTGGATCGAAGACGTACGACAGCCGGAGCTCGTTGCCGTCCACGTGCCAGGTGTCCGGGTAGTCGCCCGGCGCGAAGGCCGGCAGCGGCTGAGCCAGCAGCACTTCGCGCGGCAGGTCGAGCCGATGCGGGTTCCTGCGCTCCTCGACACGCCACCAGTGCTCGAAGCTGCGCGTCGACGCGACGTCGGCCGGGACCCGCTCGAGGTAGAAGGCAACGAGCGCGTCGTCGTGTGCAAGGAGGTCCCGTCGGCGGAGCTTGGCCTCGAGCAACTCGATTTCCCGTCGCAGGGCATCGTTGCGATCGAGAAACGCCGCCCGCAGGCCCGACTGCCGCCGCACGAGCGCCTCTTCCACGAAGATGCGGCGCGCGGTGGCCGGGTCCACCGCTGCGAAGTTGACCTGGCGCCCGCTGCTCAGCACCCGGCCGTAGAGCGACACCGTCTCGCGCGCCATGACCATGCCGCGCTCGGGCACCCACTGCGCCTCGCCGTACGTCCGCCGCACGAGGTGCGCTCCCGCCGACTCGATCCACGACGGCTGCACCTGCGCGACCATGCGCGCGTAGAGACGCTGCGTCTCGACGAGGCTGGCCGCGACGATCCAGCGCGGCGAGCGCTTCTGCAGCGGAGTCCCGGGCGCGATGACGAACCGCGTGTCGCGCGCCCCGAGGTACGTGCGGTCCTCGTCGAGCACGCCGATGCCGCCGAGGAAACCGGTCAGGATCGCCTGGTGCAGCACGCCGCCCGAAGCCGGCTGCGAGTTGACGGCCAACTCCTGGGCCGCCGTCATGTCGCACAACTGGTCGTGCAGGTCCTGCCATTCGCGGATCCGCACGAAGGAGAGGAAGTCTTCCTTGCACCAGCGTCGCAGCACCCGGTTGCCGCCGGCGGCCTGTTCGCGAGCCGCGCGCCAGAGGTTCAGCACGCCGACGAAGTCGGAGCGCTCGTCGGCGAACTGCGCGTGCTTCGCGTCGGCAGCCTCCGTCTTGTCGGCGGGACGCTCGCGCGGGTCAGGAATGCTAAGGAATGCCGCAATAACGAGTGCCTCGGCGAGGCAACCGGTGCGACCGGCCTCGAGCAGGATGCGCGCCAGTCGCGGGTCCACCGGCAGTCCTGCCATGCGGCGGCCGAGCCGGGTGATGCGTCGATCGCCGTCGACGGCGCTGAGTTCCTGCAGCAGCCGGTACCCGTCGTTCAGCATTCGCGTATCGGGAGAATCGAGGAACGGGAAGTCCTCGGGCGCACCGAGCCCGAGCGCCGCCATCTGCAGGATCAGGCTCGCGAGGTTCGTG
>JBBIVG010000232.1:0-5538 GCA_037439865.1 Nevskiaceae bacterium | reverse complement strand
CTGGGGAACCCGTCGGCGCCTGGCGGAGGCCATCCGTTCGTGGCGGCCCGACGTGATCCACACGCACCTGCGGCGCGGCACGCGCTACGTCGCACAGGTCGGCGCCGGGCCCGTGCATTTCTGCACGCTGCACCTGTCGCTGAACGGGCCCCACTACCTGAGGTCGGACGGGCTCTTCTGCATCTCGGAGTGGCAGCTCGAGACCGTGCCGTCCACGTACCGCGGACGCGTGTTCCTGCTTCCGAACTCGCTCGTGCCACAGCCGCGCCTCGACCCGGAGCAGGTGCGGCGTCTTCGCGCGCAATTGGGTGCGGGCGAGGACGACCTCGTGATCGGCGGTGTCGGGCGGCTCGCCTGGAGCAAGGGCTTCGACCTGCTGGCGCGGGCATTCGCGATGGCGGCGTTGCCGCAGGCACGGCTCGTGATCGTGGGCGAAGGCCGGCAGCGGCGGCGCCTCGAGCGCCTCGCGCGCGACGGCGTGACGCTCACGGGCTTCCGCGAGGACGCGAAGGATCTCTACCAGGCGTTCGACCTGTTCGTCAGCCCGTCGCGGATCGAGCCGTTCGGACGCGTGATCGTCGAGGCGCTCGACGCCGGCACGCCCGTGATCGCGACCGATGCCCAGGGACCACGCGACATCGCGAAGCGCTTCCCGATCGAGCTCGTCCCGCGCAACGACGTGCGTGCGATGGCCGAGGCCCTGCGGCGCGCAGCCGCGCGCCCGCGCGTGCGGATCGCGCCCGACCTTTCGGAATTCAACGTCGAGCGAATTGCCGACCGGATGCTCGAGGCCTACGTCGAGGTTCTCGAGCGGCGGGACCGATCGGACCGCTGAATCGCCGCGCGCGGCCTCAGATCCTGGCGAACACGCGCTCCGCGGCGGCGATCGTCGCGTCGATCTCGCGGTCCGTGTGCGCGGCGGAGACGAAGCCCGCCTCGAAGGCCGACGGCGCGAGGTAGACGCCTTCGTCGAGCATGCCGTGGAAGAAGCGCTTGAAGCGCTCGACGTCGCAGCGCGTCGCCTCCGCGTACGAGGTCACCTGCGCCGCGTCGGTGAAGAACAGCCCGAACATGCCGCAGACGTGGTTGGTCGCGACCGGGACGCCGGAACGCCGGGCCGCCGAGCGCAGCCCGTCCACCAGCCGGTCGGTGGTGGCCGCGAGTTTCGCGTGAAATCCCGGGGCCTCGATGCCCTCGAGCGTCGCGAGTCCCGCGGCCATCGCGACAGGGTTGCCCGACAGCGTACCTGCCTGGTACACGGGCCCGAGCGGTGCGATGTGCTCCATGATGTCGCGACGTCCGCCGAACGCGCCGACCGGCATGCCACCCCCGACGATCTTGCCGAGCGTCGTGAGGTCCGGCCGGATCCCGTAGAGCTGCTGGGCGCCGCCTTTCGCGACGCGGAACCCCGTCATGACCTCGTCGAAGATGAGTACGGCGCCGTGGCGCGTGCATTCCTCGCGCAGCGTCTCGAGGAAGCCCGGCACCGGCGGGATGCAGTTCATGTTGCCGGCGACCGGCTCGACGATGACGCAGGCCACGTCGGGCCCGATCTCGGCGAACGCGGCGCGGACCTGCGCGGCGTCGTTGTAGGAAAGCGTGACCGTGTGGGCGGCGAGCTCCGGTGGCACGCCGGGCGATGTGGGCACGCCGAGGGTCAGCGCGCCCGAACCTGCCTTGACGAGCAGCGAGTCCGAGTGGCCGTGGTAGCAGCCCTCGAACTTGATGATCTTGTTGCGCTTGGTGAACCCGCGCGCGAGGCGGATCGCGCTCATCGTCGCCTCGGTGCCCGAGCTCACCATGCGCACCAGCTCGATCGACGGCACGAGCTCGATGATCTTGCGGGCCACCACGGTCTCGATCGCCGTCGGTGCGCCGAACGAGAGGCCGTTCTCCGCGGTCTCCTGCACCACGCGAATGACCTTCGGGTCGGCGTGACCGAGGATCATCGGTCCCCACGATCCCACGTAGTCGATGAACTGGCGCCCGTCGGCCGACCAGACGTGCGGGCCCTTCGCGCGGGCGAAGAAGATCGGTTCGCCGCCCACGCCGCGGAACGCGCGCACGGGCGAGTTCACGCCGCCGGGGATGACCTTGCAGGCTTCGGTGTACAGGCTCACGGAGAGGCTCCAGCGCGAAAGGATGCGTAGTCTAGCAAGGGCCCGTTCGGATCCCGAACTGCCGGTCGTCCTTGCGCTGCGGTCCCCCGCTATTCCTGCACGACCGTGTAGCCGCGCTTCTCGAGCAGGTCCACGACGCTGTCGCGGCCGACGAGGTGCAGCGCGCCGACCACGACCAGGTAGTCGTCGCGATCGTCGAGCAGGTCGGCGAGTTTCCCGACCCACGCGCGGTTGCGATCGACGGTCAGCGTCCGGTAGAGGTCGGGGAATTCGTCGAACTCCTCGGAGAGCAGGCGCGCGAGCGTCACTGTGTCGCCGTCCTTCCACGCCGCGAGCAGCTTGCCGAGCTCCGCGTCCAGTTGCTCCGACTCGTCGAGCGTCATCAGCAGGAAGCGCTTCTGCATCGGCAGTGGCAGGCCCGCGAGCAGTGCGAACTGCTGCTCGGAGGTCTCGAGGCCCTGGATCGGCTTGTGGTCCCTCGCCGCGCGCGAGGCGAGCGTCTGCTCGATGCCGTACTCGGGCGAGAAGCCACGCTTGGCGAGCTCGAGTTCGAGCAGGGTCGTCGCGACGAACCACGGTGCGAACCGGTCGACCATCCCGAGATCGAGGCCAGACTTCTGCGCTTGCGCGCTGATCGCGGCATAGTCGCTGCCGAGCACGCCGCGAAGGGTCTGGCCGCCGGGCAGCAGGGCCATCTGCTGCACCTGGGCAAGCATCGCCTGGGGATCCGTCTCCGCCGGGTCGTCGAGGTCGATTTCCATGACGATCTGCTCGGCATCCGCATACGCTCGGTCGACGACGTCCGGCAACGCGGCGTCCTCGGGACGCAGGACGTGCACCGAGCCGAGCAGGTAAACGGTGTTGTGCTCGCCCTTGACCACCCACAGGGCGTGCTTGCCTCGCGCCTGGCCGGTGGCCGGCGCAAGGGCGACGACCAGGACGAGAACCGCTGCAGCGAGGCGGCGCATCAGCGCTGGTATCCCTCGAGCCACACGACCTCGGACGCGATACCGCCGTCGTCCTGCAGGTCGATCACGCGGTAGCCCGGCGGCCGGTCGTCCACGACGAAGCCCGGATCCCGTGGCTTGAACTGCATGCAGGTCGCCGGCGCGCACATCATGCGCACGCCCCCGCGGAACAGGTCGAGCGACTGGTGTGCGTGGCCCCAGGCGATGCCTCGCACGTTCGCGTGCCGGTCGATCACCGCGAGAAAAGCCGCTGCATCCTCGAGGCCGAGCGAGTCGAGCCCGGCCGTCTCCATGCTCACGGGGGGGTGGTGCAGGCACACGAACACGTGCAGCTCGTGCAGCCGGGCGAGTTCCGAGTCGAGCGCCTCGAGTGCGGCCGGGCCCAGCCGGCCCTCGCCGCGGCCCGAGACCTCGAACGTCGTGTCGAGCAGGACGACGGCCCAGGCACCCATCACCCGCGTGCCGCAGAGCTGGAAGCGTGGCTTCGGGAACCGTCGCTGCATTTCGCTCGCGACGTCGTGGTTGCCGGGGATCAGGAGCACCGGTGCCTCGAACTCCTGCAGGGCGAGTTCGAGCACGCCGTACGCCTCGGGGTCGTCCTGTACGAGGTCGCCGGTGACGGCGACCAGGTCGGCCGGCAGATATCGCCTGCGTGCGTGCTCGAGGCAGGCCTGGAGGCTCGGCAACGAGCGCGTGCCGCGGACGACGCCTTGCGGATCGCGGAAGAGGTGGGTATCAGTGAATTGCAGTAGACGGAGACTCGGCATGCGCTGCCCATCATCGCAGAATGCCAGTCGACGGGGGCCGACCATGTCCAATCGTTCGATTTCGCTCACGGATTCGCTCTACCAGTACTTGCTGGATGTCTCGCTTCGCGAACCGGACCTGCTGCTGCGGCTGCGGGAGGAGACCGCGGCCGACCCGTGCGCGCGCATGCAGATCTCGCCCGAGCAGGGGCAGTTCATGGCCCTGCTCGTGAGGCTCGCGGGCGCGCGGCGCTGCATCGAGGTTGGTGTCTTCACCGGCTATTCGTCGCTGTGCGTCGCGACCGCGCTGCCCGAGGACGGCCGGATCGTGGCCTGCGACGTGAGCGAGCGCTGGACCTCGATCGCGCGCCGGTACTGGGCCGAGGCGGGGGTGGCCGGCAAGATCGACCTGCGCCTCGCCCCGGCCGTCGAGACCCTCGACGCGCTCATCGCGGTGGGAGATGCCGGGTCCTACGACTTCGCGTTCATCGATGCCGACAAGGAGGGCTACCTCGCGTACTACGAGCGCGCGCTCGTGCTGCTGCGCCCGGGCGGGCTCGTCGTCGCGGACAACACGCTGTGGAGCGGCCGGGTCGCCGATCCCGAGGTGGCGGACGAGGACACCGTCGCGCTCAGGCACTTCAACGAGCACCTGCATCGCGACGCGCGCGTGGACCTGAGCCTCGTGCCGATCGGCGACGGGTTAACGCTCGCCCGGAAAAAATAGGTGCCAGGCACCGAATAAATATTCGGTGCCTGGCACCTATTTTCAGTACTTGTAGTGATCCGGCTTGTACGGGCCCTGCACTGCCACGCCGATGTACGCGGCCTGCTCCGGCGTGAGCTCGGTCAATTGTGCGCCGACGCGCTCGAGGTGCAGCTTCGCGACCTTCTCGTCGAGGTGCTTCGGCAGCACGTAGACCTGGTTCTGGTACTTCGCGCCGTGGCGGAACAGCTCGATCTGCGCGAGCACCTGGTTGGTGAACGAGTTCGACATCACGAACGACGGGTGCCCCGTGCCGCAACCGAGGTTCACGAGCCGGCCCTCGGCGAGCACGATGAGCCGCCGCCCGTCGGGGAACACGACGTGGTCCACCTGCGGCTTGATGTTCTCCCAGCGGTACTGCTTCAGCGAGGCGATGTCGATCTCGCTGTCGAAGTGACCGATGTTGCACACGATCGCCTGGTGCTTCATGCGCTTCATGTGCTCGTGCGTGATCACGTTCACGTTGCCCGTGGCGGTCACGAAGATGTCGGCCTTGTCGCAGGCCTCCTCCATCGTGACGACCTTGTAGCCTTCCATCGCCGCCTGCAGCGCGCAGATCGGGTCGATCTCGGTGACCCACACCTGCGCCGAGAGCGCGCGCAGCGACTCGGCCGAGCCCTTGCCGACGTCGCCGTATCCGCACACCACCGCGACCTTGCCCGCGACCATCACGTCCGTCGCGCGCTTGATCGCGTCCACCAGCGACTCGCGGCAGCCGTACAGGTTGTCGAACTTCGACTTCGTCACCGAGTCGTTGACGTTGATGGCGGGGAAGGGCAGCTCCTTCTTCTTCGCCATCTCGTACAGGCGGTGCACGCCGGTAGTGGTTTCCTCGGTGACGCCCTTGATCTCCTTCGCCATGCGCGAGTACCAGGTCTTGTCCTTGGCCAGCTTGGCCTTGATGGCCTTGAACAGCGATGTTTCTTCCTCGCTGCTCG
>JBBIVG010000231.1:0-5561 GCA_037439865.1 Nevskiaceae bacterium | reverse complement strand
CCTGAAGATCACCTGCGCGCCGGTCACCTGGCCGATCGGCATGGGGCGCGAGCTGCGCGGGGTGTATCACCTGCTCGAGGACCGCATCTACGTGTACGAGGCGGGCGAGAAGGGTCGGGCGGGCACGCATTCCACGATCGACGGGCTCGGCGGCGCGGAGGCCGGGGCGTTCCTCGGCGACCGGGCGCAGGCTTTCCGCGACGAGATCGAGCTCGTGCAGGGCGCGTCGCATCCGTTCTCCCATGCCGACTATCTCGCCGGCCGGCAGACGCCGGTCTTCTTCGGTTCGGCCATCAACAACTTCGGCGTGACCGAGCTGCTCTCCGCGTTCGTCGAGTACGCTCCGTCGCCGCGACCTCGCGCGACGACGACGCGGGAGGTGGACGCCTTCGAGGAGCCGCTGACGGGGTTCGTCTTCAAGATCCAGGCGAACATGGACCCGGGCCACCGCGACCGCATCGCGTTCATGCGCATCTGTTCCGGCCGCTACCAGCGCGGGATGCGTTTCTTCCATACGCGGCTCGACAAGGAAGTCCGCATCGCCGACGCGCTCACGTTCCTCGCGGCCGATCGGCAGCAGGCCGAGGAGGCCTACGCCGGCGACATCATCGGCCTGCACAACCACGGCACGATCAACATCGGCGACACCTTTACCGAGGGCGAACCGCTCACCTTCACCGGCATCCCGAACTTTGCGCCCGAGATGTTCCGGCGCGTCGTGCTGCGCGATCCGCTGCGCATGAAGGCACTGCAGAAGGGGCTCGACCAGCTCTGCGAGGAAGGCGCGACCCAGTTGTTCCGTCCCTTGCGCAACAACGACCTGATCCTCGGGGCGGTCGGCCAGCTCCAGTTCGACGTCGTGGCTTTCCGCCTTCAGGATGAGTACGGCGTGCAGGCGACGTGGGACGCGGTGAACGTATACACGGCACGCTGGGTCTATTGCAGCGACCCGAAGAAGCTCGCCGAGTTCCGCACCAAGGCGCACGACAACATCGCGCTCGATCACTCCGGCGCGCTCGTCTATCTCGCCCCGACCCGGGTGAACCTGCAGCTGACCGTGGAGCGCTGGCCCGACGTCAGGTTCCGGGAGACGCGTGAGCACCTCGCCTCGGCGGCGTAGCGCGCTCGGGCGGCCCCCAGTGGTCGCCTGGGCGCTCTACGACTGGGCGAATTCGGCGTTCGCCACGACGGTCATGGCCGGATTCTTCCCGGTCTTCTTCAAGCAGTACTGGAACGCGGGCGTCGCGGCGACCGAAAGCACGTACAGGCTCGGCGTCACGAGCGGCGTGGCGAGCCTGGTCGTCGCGTTGCTTGCCCCGGCCATGGGGGCCATCGCCGACAAGGGCGGGGCGCGCGTGCGGTTGATGATGGTCTTCACGGCGCTGGGCGCCGCCTCGACGATCGCGCTGGCGTTCGTCGCGCAAGGAAACTGGCAGATGGCGGCGCTGCTATATCTCGTCGCCTCGCTCGGCTTCTGGGGTGGCATCGTGTTCAACGACTCGCTCCTGCTGCACGTCGCGGAGCCGGACGAGTACGACCTGGTGTCCGGCTACGGGTACTCGCTCGGGTACCTCGGCGGCGGGCTGCTCTTCGCGGTGAACGTGCTCATGACGGTGCATCCGGAGTGGTTCGGCCTCGCGAGCGCGGCGGAAGCTGTACGCTGGTCCTTCGTCAGCGTCGGCGTGTGGTGGCTCGTCTTTGCGCTTCCATGCGCGATGCTGGTGCGGGAGCGACGCGAGGGGCGGGTCGCGCTGTCGATGTCGGCCGCTGTACGGCAGGGATTCGGCGAGCTCGGCGGGACCCTGCACGAGATCCGTCGCTACCGCCCGCTGCTCTGGTTCCTCGCGGCCTACATCCTCTACATCGATGGCGTGAACACCGTGATCAAGATGGCGGTGGACTACGGCCTGTCGCTCGGCTTCGACCGGTCGCACCTCGTGAAGGCGCTGCTGCTCACGCAGTTCGTCGCGTTCCCGGCGGCGCTGGCCTTCGGCTGGCTCGGCGGGAAGATCGGCGCGCGCAAGGGCATCTTCCTCGCACTCGCCGTGTACCTCGCGGCGACGTGCTACGCGTACTTCCTGCGGGAGGTCCGCGACTTCTACGTGCTCGCGGTCGTCGTGGGGCTGGTGCAGGGCGGCATCCAGTCGCTGAGCCGCAGCTACTACGGCAGCCTCGTGCCGCCGGAGAAATCGTCGGAATTCTTCGGCTTCTACAACATGATGGGCAAGGCCTCCGCCATCGTGGGTCCCGCGCTCGTGGGCGTGACCGCCGCGGTGACGGGCGATCCGCGGCTTTCGATCCTGTCGATCGTGCTGCTGTTCCTCGCCGGCGGCGCATTGCTCATCGTCGCGGCGCGGTCCGAGCGGCGCGCGCCCGCAGCTTCGCGGTAGCTTGCACTGCGGAGGCGTCTGCCTGTCTGCGACGGGAGGACCTTCCGCGGGGACGCCGTGAATCCTCCCTGGAGGCTCGCGCGTCGCGTCCATGCGGCGCGACGCCCCGCGGAAGGTCCTCCCGTCGCAGACAGGTGCCCCGTCTCCGTCGCAGCCGCGCTGTACCGCTGCTTGACGCGTCACCAGGCGGCAGTATCGAGCGCGTAGAACTCCTGCAGCAGCGTGAAGAGGCGCGGGTGCGCCGCCTTGAGGTCGATCGGGCGCTCGAAAAAATCCTCGGTGGCCACCGCAAAGAACTCGGCCTCGTCCTCCGCGGCGTATGGATCGAGAAACGTGTACTGTCCGCGGTCTACCGCGGCCAGCAACGACTCGAACTCGTCCGCGAGATCTGTCGACCATTCGTTGAGCGACCGCACCCACCCCGAGCGAGCCGTGCTGCCCTGCGGTGGGGCCGCGAGGCCGAGTCCCTCGGCGTCGAGGTAGTGCGCGAACTCGTGCAACGCGACGTTGTAACCCTCGCCGGGCGCCTCGGCGGCCTCGAGCACGTCCTCCCACGACAGGATGATGCGGCTCGCCTCCCAGGCTTCGCCCGAAAGTTCGCGCCGGCGCTGAGAAACGACACCCGCCTCGTCCTCGACTTCGTCCTCGACCCAGAACGCCGCGGGATACACGAGGACCGAGTGCAGCTCGTCGTAGTGGCCGCGCCGGGCGAGCACGAGCAGGCACGCGAGCGCGGCGATGGTGACGCGGATTTCGTCAGTGATCTCGAGGCCGTTGCAACCGACGAAGTCCTTCTCCGCAAGGAACGCATTGATCAGCCCGTCATGACGAGCGCGCAACTCCGCCGGCATGCGGCGTCGGGCGGGGACGTTTCGCTCGATGTACGCGACGAACTCGGGTGGCAACGGCCGCGCAAAGGCCTCACGGCGGCGGCGCGCCGCGAGGATCGGTGCCATGATGAGCCAGGCGAGGACTGCGACCGCGGCCAGCGCGATCAGCGCAGTCACGCCCACGGCGTCAGCCCAGTTTCTTCAGGCGCTCGACCAGGTCGACGTACGACTTCATCGCCTTGTCGGTGCCGGTGCCCTTGAGGCGCGCCCACGCGTCGTACTTGGCGCGGTTCACCATATCGAACGCGCCCGGGCGGTCGCCGGACACGTCGCCCGCCGTCGACTGTTTGTAGAGCGCATAAAGCCGCAGCATGTCCTCGTCGGACGGGCGCGACTTGAGCTTCTTCGAGTCCTGCGCCGCGGCATCGAACTGCTTCTTCAGGTCTGGCATGGTGCTGTTCATCCCGTGGAACGGCGGAGGCCAAGCATACCTGAGCGTCGCTCAGGCCCGGAGCCGGTTGACGAGGTATTTCAGACGACGCAGGTCGGTATCGGTCGGCAACGGGCCGTAACGCAGCGCTGCATAGACGTCGCGGATCTCGGCGGGTCGCGGGCGAGGTCGGGACAAGCCGCCGCGGCACGGTCGAGGAAGGCGATGGGCCCCTCGGCCGGCCCCGGGACGATGCCGCGACGACGCAGGCGGCGGACGGTTTCCTCGTGCAGCCGGGCCGGCCAGTCTCGTGACGGAGCGCGATGCTTCCACCCGAGGTACAGCGTCAGTCCGACGAAGAATGCCGCGAGACTCGCCGTCATGCCGAGTCCGAGCGTGCGCCAGTCGGGTTCCTTGAAGCCCATGCGCTCGAGCAGGCGGAACTGGCCCTCGGCGCTGAAGCGCACGACTCGCTCGTTCCAGAAGTCGTTCACCGCGTCCCACGCGAGCGTCGTCTGCAGCCAGAGCTCGCTCTCCTGGCGCAGCCGTCCCGGGGCCGGCTCATCGGCTCCGACGGCGCCGATCAGGCCGCGCTCGATGCGCTCGGGGGCGACTGCGGCCGTCGGGTCGACGCGTACCCAGCCGCGGCCCTCCATCCAGACCTCGGACCAGGCGTGGGCGTCGGACTGACGCACCAGCATGTAGCCGCCGATCGGGTTCAGCTCGCCACCCTGGTAGCCCGTGACGACTCGCGCGGGTAATCCGGCCGCGCGCATCACGACCGTGAACGCCGATGCGTAGTGCTCGCAAAATCCCTTGCGTGTCTCGAACAGGAACTCGTCGACGGCGTTGTCCGCGAGTTTCGGCGGTTCGAGCGTGTAGACGAACTGCTGCTCGCGGAACATCCGCAGCATGGCGCCGACGATGGCCCGCGGATCGCCGTAGCGCGCCGCGAGTTCGCGGCCGAGCGCAACCGAACGCGGATTGCCCTGCGGCGGGAGTTGCGTGTCCTTGTGCCGCACGGACTCCGGCAGCAACCGGCCGGCGACGTACTCCGGATACGAGCGCAGCCGGAAGGACGCAACGTCCGTGAGCGGACGCGGCGAGAGCAACTGGAAATCGAAGGCGCGATAGGCCTCCTGCTCCGGCCACGCGGCGGGGAGATCGAGCGCGAGGATCCAGTTGCGGTCGTGGGGCTCGAGCGTAATCTGGTAGTCGAACGGTGTGCCCGACACCGACACGTCCTGCAGCGGGAAAGCCTGTCCTCGCGTGCGGCGCCAGCTGCGCCCGTCGAACTCGTGCAGCACCGGTCCCCGCCAGTAGCGCTGCACTGGTGGCGGCACGGGGCCGAAGAAACGCACGCGAAACGCCGGGACGCCGGAGACGCTGAGATCGGACACGTCGCCCGGCGTCATCTCGTCGCCGAGGCCGGTACGGGCCGAGTGCGACACCTGGATGCCCCAGAAGGGGCCGGGCAGGCGCGGGAACAGCAGGAAAAGTGCGAGCGCGAGTGGCAACGCCTGCAGCATCAGCGCCGAGGTGCGCCGCAGTATCTCTTTCGGGGAATCGCCCGCCGCGCCCGCGTGCACGCGCATCAGCGCGGCGGTGGCGACGAGTGCTCCGACGAACAGGTATGGCAGCAGCGGCAGGGGCTGGTCGCGCAGCAGCGCCGCGTAGAGCAGGAAGTACGCGATGAAGACGAGCACGGTCAGGTCGCGCGAAGTGCGTGTCTCGAGCAGCTTGACGCCGGCCATCAGTACGAGGAACGAGGTGCCCGCTTCGATGCCGTTCAGCGTGCGGTAGGACGCGAAGATCGCGATGGCCGCGGCGAAGGTGCTTGCCGTCCGCAGCCACTTCGGCGGCAGCGGCCAGCCACGGCGATCCGCGGTCCAGCGCCAGGCACCGGCGGCG
>JBBIVG010000230.1:0-5590 GCA_037439865.1 Nevskiaceae bacterium | reverse complement strand
CGCGAGCTGGTAGATGTCGTAGGCGATCTCACCCTTGACCTTGGTATTCACGGGGAACGTCTCGCCGCCCCAGTCGATTTCGCGGTCGAAGGTGCGGGTCGAGGTGCGATCCGAGTTGAACCACAGGGCCCGCAGCTTGTGTCGTTCGGCAAAGCGCCACTGTGCATCGACGCGGAAACGGGTGACGTCACCGCCGCCGAACGTGCGCTCCCAGTCGAGCGGCGTGCCTTGGGCGCCTCCCTTGCCGTCGACCCGAAGTTCCGTGTCGGCCTGGACGATGTAAGTGCCGAGCGAAATGAAGAACGGATCCTTCAGCAGATCCGGCGCATCGGAACTCCAGGCCGGCGCGAATGGCAGCCCAGCCGCGCACGCAACAACGAGCGCGGAGCGGACACCCGACGATGCACGGCTATTCGACTTCTGGTTCATCGATCCCCCACTCCTCGATAAATCTGGTGCGTATTGTGCATGAGCGCAGTGACTCTGGCGCAGCTTGCGGATGATACGTACGTCAGCGCAGTACCCTCGATCCGACCGTCCTGTCGCGGGACGGGCTGACGCCAAAGGCCTGCCGATACCAGCGCGAAAACGAACTCGGCGCCGAGAATCCCAGCAGGACGGCGACGCCCGCCAGTGACTGACGCGGGTTCTGGAGATAACGAACGGCCAGCTCGCGTCGCACGGACTCGACGATGCCGGAGAACGTCTCGCCTTCGCGCGCCAGGTGACGGTGAATCGTCCGACGATCGACCCCGAGGTGCTGGGCCGCCTGCTCGACGGTGCAGATCCCCGAGCCGAGCAGCAGGACGACGAGATCCCGCACCTGCGTCGTGAATGCCGTCGCCGCGCCGGCCGGGCTCGACTCGAGCATCGCGCTCGCAAGCCGGGCGATGCCCGGATCCGCGTTCGGGTTCGGCACCTCGAGGTCCTTGCGCGCGCACACGATGCCGTTGAAATCGTGCCCGAACTCGACCACGTTTCGCCCGAAGGCCCGGTCATGCACCGAGTGGTCGTGCGGCGCCTCGTGGGCGAAGCACACGCGACGCGGCCGCCACCGGGGTCCCAGGAACGAACGCAGCATGCGGTAGGCGATCCCGATCGCGAGTTCGGTGGACTGGCGCACTGGCCCCGAGCGACCGACGATCAACTCCTCGCGAAGCACGGTCACTTCACCGCTCTCCTCGATCGTCAGGAACAGCGCATCGTTCAGGCGCCTGCCGTGGCGCACGAATGCCTCGATCGCCAGCCGCAGCGTCGGCTGCTCGCGAACCAGCAACCCGAGTGGTCCGAGGTCCGACAGCTGTCGCGCCTCGGCCATGAGCAGGCCGAACCCCTCGATGCCACTGCGCTCGGCCGACGCCTCGAGCAGCTGACGCACTGCGTCCGCGGGGACCTTGAGTTCCGGCTCCTCCAGGCAGCGTCGTGGCAGGCCGAAGTCGCGCAGCATGTGCGCAGGGTTGAGGCCCACCCGTCGCGCAATCTCGGCGTAGCCGGTCAAGCTGGCGCTTCGGACGACGTTGATCACCCGGCAGATCCCCCCTGTCCCGAAATGTAAAGTGTGCGTCACGCCGTGCAAATAGGAAAGCGGCGGCGCGCGGCAGCATGTGCGACATGGCATTCCATGCGCCCCACGCGGTCGACCACCTGCCCGGCTACCGCCCGGTGCCGCGACGATTTGCGTGGACCATGTTCGGCGTCCTCATCGCGCTCATGGTCATCGATTACGCGGACCGGCAGGTCGTCGTGTCGATGTTCGGCCACCTGAAAGACCACTGGAGCCTGTCGGACCGCCAGCTCGGAGCACTGGTGTCTGTCGTGTCCCTCACGGTGGCGCTGGGCGCCGTACCCCTTTCCCTGCTGGCCGACCGCTGGAGCCGCGTCAAAAGCATCTTCCTCATGGCGCTGGTCTGGAGCCTCGCCACGATCGCCTGCGCGTTTGCCGGCAGCTATGCCCACCTGCTGGCCGCACGCAGCGTGGTCGGGCTCGGTGAGGCCGCCTACGGCACCGTCGGCGTCGCCCTGCTCGCGACATTGTTCCCGCCGCGCATGCGCAGCACGGTGCTTGGCGCCTTTCTCGCCGCCGGCATGTTCGGGTCCGTACTCGGCGTGATCCTGGGCGGCATCATCGCGCAGCATTGGGGCTGGCAGGCGGGGTTCGGCGCCGTCGGCGTTCCCGGCCTGTTGCTTGCCCTGCTCTTCATCGCGGTCGCACGCGACTACGAGACGGTCCCGTTGCCGTCCGTGGGAACGGGCGGCACCGCTCGTCCCAAGGCGACCACTGTCATCCGCGAGCTTGCAGCGCCGCGGTCAGCACCGCTGGCCTGCCTGGGTGCCGGTCTCCAGCTGCTCGCCGCCTCGACGATCTACGCGTGGCTGCCGAGCTACCTGAACCGCTCGTACGGGTTGCCGGCGGATCACGCCGGCCTCAAGGCAGGACTCGTCGTGCTCGCAGGGGGCCTCGGCGCCGTCCTCTGGAGCGCGGTTGCCGACCGGCTGTCCGTTCGGAACCGACGGGCACGCCTGTACGTGCCAGCCTTCGTGGCCCTGGCGACGACGTCCGTCATTACGCCGGCCCTGGCGCTGCTGCCGCCCAGTGGCCTCCAGTATGCGCTGCTGGTCGCCGGTGGGCTCTTCATGGCCGGGACCGTCGGACCCATTGCCGCCGTCGTTGTCGATGTCACGCATCCCGGGCTGCGGGCCACGGCCAGCGCCGTCCTGGCCCTGACCCAGAACCTGATCGGACTCGCGGGCGGCCCGTTCCTCACCGGCCTTCTCTCCGACCGATACGGACTGCAGACGGCCATGGCGGCCGCACCGCTGTCCTGCCTGCTGGCGGCCGCGATGTTCCTGCTGGCGGCCCGCACGTACGACGCGGACCTCAAGAGAGCTGCTGGCGCCATGCCGGCGACCGGGCCGGGCCTGCAGGCGCAGCCCGCCTGACCATGGAGAACGTGATGCTTGACACCGACGATCCATTCGACCCCGGCGCGACTGCCCAGGATCGCCACCATGCCAGCGGCAACTGGAACCCGAGCTGGGAACCGTTCGCCCGCCTCGACCCGGCGTGGACCGAAAAGGCCATCGCCATGTCCATCGGACCCGCCGTTTCCGGAGCGCTGGACCTCAAGACGGTCGAGCTCGTCCGGATCGCGCTCGACGCGTCATGCGCGCACCTCTACGCACCAGGGTTGCGACGCCACGTCCGTCGCGCGCTGCAGGCAGGCGCGACCAGGGAGGAGATCACGGCCGTGCTGCAGCTCGCGAGCCTGCAGGGCCTGAACAGCATGCGCCTCGGTGCGCCCATCCTGCTCGAGGAGCTCGAAGCCCTCGGGCCCGACAAACCCTGACCGACCATCCCGCGAACCCGCACAGAACCTCAACCGCAAGGTAACACCCATGAATTTCATCGACGGCTCACTGTTCCCGGAAAACCAGGAAAAGCTCGTAATCACTGCTGCCCCGTACGGGCCGGAGTGGATGCCCTCGGACTTCCCGGAGGACATCCCGGTCACGATGGAAGAACAGATCCAGAAGGCGGTGGACTGCTACAACGCTGGCGCAACCGTGCTGCACCTGCACGTGCGCGAGCTCGACGGCAAGGGCAGCAAGCGCCTGTCGAAGTTCAACGAGCTCATCGCGGGCATCCGCGCCCGCGTGCCGGACATGATCATCCAGGTGGGCGGCTCGATTTCCTTCGCGCCGGAAAGCGAAGGTGACGTCGCCAAGTGGCTCTCCGACGACACGCGCCACATGCTCGCTGAGCTCGAGCCAACGCCCGACCAGGTGACGATCGCGATCAACACCAACCAGATGAACGTCGTCGAGCAGATGTGCGACGCGGACGTGGCAGGCACGTCGCTCGCGGAGCCCGCGATGTACCGCGCATACCGCGAGATGACGATCCCGGCCGGCCCCGAGTGGGTCGAGGAGCACATCCGCCGCCTGAGCGCGAACGGCATCCAGACGCACTTCCAGCTCGCCGGCGTGTCGCAGCTCGAGACGGTCGAGCGCATGATGCGGAGAGGCGTCTGCAACGTTCCGCTGATCATGACCTGGGTGGCGATCGGCGGTGGCTTCGAGGCGCCGAACATCTACAACCTCGCCAATTTCGTACGCGCGACGCCGGACGGCGCGGTGCTGACGCTCGAGACCTCGATGCTGAACGTGCTGCCGCTCAACATGATGGCGATCGCCATGGGCCTGCACGTCCGCTGCGGCATCGAGGACAACATCTGGCAGCAGGATCGCAAGGCGAAGATGAGCTCGGTGCGCCAGATCGAGCAGCTGGTGCGCATTTCGCGCGAGTTCGGCCGCGAGATCGCCAACGCGAGGGAAGCCCGCCGCATCTACAGGATCGGCACGTTCTACAAGACCGCGGACGAGACGCTGGCGGCCAACGGCTTCGCGCCGAATCGCAAGCCGGTCGAGCGGCCGCAGCTGCGGGTCGCGGGCTGAGCCGCGGCCGGAATGAGGAGCGTCGCAATGGCACAGGCTATCCGAATGCACCAGACGGGCGCCCCCGAGGTCCTGCGGCTCGAGGACGTCAGCGTCGGTGAGCCCGGGCCGGGCCAGGCCCGTCTGCGCCACGTGGCGGTCGGCATCAATTTCGCCGATACCTACTTCCGCACCGGCATGTATCCGGTGCCGCTGCCTGCGGGCATGGGTGTCGAGGCGGCTGGCGTCGTCGAAGCCGTCGGCGAAGGCGTCACCAACGTCAGGCCCGGGGATCGCGTCACGTACACGGGATTCGTGAACACGCTCGGCGCGTACAGCACCGAGCGCCTCATACCCGCCGCGCCGCTGATCAAGCTGCCGGAAGCGATCCCGTTCGAGACGGCCGCCGCCATGACCATGCGCGGCCTGACCTCGGCGTATCTCATGCGCAGGATCTGGCCGCTGGCTCCCGGCGACACGATCCTGCTGCATGCGGCCGCGGGCGGCGTCGGCCTGATCATCTCGCAGTGGGCGAAGGTGCTCGGCCTGAACATAATCGGGACGGTCTCCTCGGAGTCCAAGGCCGAGGTCGCCCGTGCCCACGGCTGCGATCACGTAATCCTCTACGGGCGCGAAGACGTGGCCGGGCGGGTACGGGAAATCACGCGCGGGGTTGGCGTCTCGGTCGTCTACGACAGTGTCGGCAAGGACACGTTCGCGGGCTCGCTCGACTCGCTCAAGCGCCGCGGGCTGCTGGTCTGCGTGGGCACAGCCTCGGGACCCATCCCGCCGATCGACGCGATGCAGCTCGCCATCAAGGGCTCGCTCTTCGTGACGCGCCCTGCGCTCGCCGACTACATCGCCGATCCCGCCGAGAAGGCGGCGCTCGCAGACGAGATCTTCGGCCACATCGCGGCGGGCCGGATCCGCATCGAGATCAACCAGCGTTATCAACTCAAGGACGCGGTGCAGGCGCACCGCGACCTCGAAGCACGACGGACCACCGGTTCGTCGATCTTCGTGATCCAGGGTGCGCTGATCGGGGTGATCGGAACGCTGATCGGCGTGGCGGGCGGCATCGCGCTTGCGCGGAACATCGACGTCGTCGTGCCGGCGATCGAGCGGATGTTCAACGTGCAGTTCCTCGACAAGTCGG
>JBBIVG010000229.1:0-5609 GCA_037439865.1 Nevskiaceae bacterium | reverse complement strand
GCTCTACAAGCAGTTCGCCGTCACCATCGCGATCTCGATCATCTTCTCCGGGCTGGTGGCGTTCACGCTGTCGCCGGCGCTGGCCGCGGTCCTGATCCAGGCGCGCCACGAGGAGAAGAAGGGCTTCTTCAAGTGGTTCGACGACACGCTCGAGCGGCTGACGAGCTCGTACGAGAGCGGGGTCAAGTGGGTCACGCACAGCTGGGCGCGCGGGCTCGTGGTGTTCGTCGTCGTGGTGCTCGGCTGTGTCGGACTCTTCAAGGCCTTGCCGACCGCGTTCGTGCCCCAGGAAGACCAGGGCTACTTGTTCGTGGGGTATTTCCTGCCCGACTCGGCGAGTCTCGACCGGACAAACGCCGTGGGCGCCCAGGCGGCGGCCATCGTCGGCAAGCATCCCGCGGTCGCGAACATCTCGCAGGTCGATGGCTACAGCCTGATCGACTCGCAGAACAAGACCAACTTCGGCGTGCTGTTCGTCTCGCTCAAGGACTACGAGCAGCGCAAGGGCAAGGGCATGACGGCGGACGACGTGATCGCGGAGTCCGGCAAGCAGTTCGCCGGCATCCAGGGAGGACTCGTCCGCGCGGTGAACCCTCCGGCGATTCCCGGCCTCGGCGTCACGGCCGGCTTCCAGATCTGGATCGAGCAGAAGGGCTCGGGCAACTACCAGCAGCTCTCGGAGATCGTCGACAAGGTCATCGCCAAGGGCAAGCAGCGTCCGGAGCTCGCGGGACTCGGCACCACGATCCACACGAACGGGCAGCAGATGCTCGCCGACGTGGATCGTGAGAAAGCCGAAGTACTCGGGGTCCCCGTGCAGGACGCGTACAGCACGCTCCAGACCATGTTCGGGTCGCTCTATGTGGGCCAGTTCCCCAAGGACTCCCGCCTGTACCAGGTGGTGCTGCAGGCCGAGCCGAAATACCGCATGACGCCCGAGGACATCGGGCGGTTCTACGTGAGGAACCGTGCGGGCGAGATGGTACCGCTGTCCGCGCTCGTGACCACGCAGTGGGTGATGGGCGCCGACCTCGTGACGCGTTTCAACAACTATCCCGCGATCGCGATCAACGGTGCGCCGGCCCCGGGCGTGAGTTCAGGCGCGGCGCTCGCCGCGATCCGGGAAGTCGTCGAGCAGGAGCTGCCGTCGGGCTACGGCTACGAGTGGGCGGGCGAGGCGCGCGAAGAAGTCTCGTCGGGATCGACGTCGGCGATCGCCTTCCTGTTCGGGCTGTTGTTCGTATTCCTGATCCTCGCGGCCCAGTACGAGAGCTGGTCGCTGCCGGTCGCGGTCATGATGGCCGTGCCGTTCGCGATCCTGGGCGCGCTGGCGGCGATCGCGTTGCGCGGCATCCCGAACGACCTCTACTTCCAGATCGGGCTCCTGACGCTCATCGGCCTCGCGGCCAAGAATGCGATCCTGATCGTCGAGTTCGCCGTCGAGCTCAACCGCAAGGAAGGGAAGTCGTTCTTCGACGCGGCGGCGGAAGCGGCGCGCCTGCGCCTGCGCCCGATCGTCATGACGTCGTTCGCGTTCGTGCTCGGAACGGTACCGCTCGCCATCGCGACCGGCGCCTCGGCCAACAGCCGTCACTCGATCGGCACCGGCGTGATCGGCGGCACGCTCGCGGCGACGCTGATCGCGATCTTCTTCATCCCGATGTTCTTCTGGCTGCTCGAGACGATGAGCGCCCGGCTCTCCGGCGGGCACTCCGCGGCTGCGGCCGCAGAGTCCGCAGAGGCCGCAAAGGACGGCACGACGGCACCGGGTACGGCCGGCACTCCCAAGGAGGGCGGCTGACATGCGCGCAGCAATCACCGTCGCTCTTCTCGCGTGTGGCGTCGCCGCCTGCAAGCTCGGTCCGGACTATCGCCGGCCCGAGGTGGACACGCCGAAGGCCTACCGGTTCGAGCCACAGCAGGTGGCGGCCGAGGCGAACCTGCAGTGGTGGAAGCAGTTTGGTGACCCGGTGCTGGATGCCCTGGTCGCCGAGGCGCTCGCGAACAACTGGAACGTGAAGATTGCCGCGGCCAATGTCGAGCAGGCGGCGGGCGTGCTCACGACGGCCCGTGCGCCGCTCTTCCCGCAGGTCGGCTACGACGGCACCGCGGCACGTGCGCGGTTCTCGGAAAACGGCACGACGGACCTCGCGTCGGGCCTCAGGAATCCGACCGACGTGTACCAGGTCCTTGCAGGCGCGAGCTGGGAGATCGATCTCTGGGGTCGCATCCGCCGGCTCACCGAGGCCGCGCGCGCCGAACTGCTCGCCACGGAGGCGGCAAAGCGCGGGGTGGTGCTGTCGCTCGTCGGGACGGTGGCGACGAGCTACCTGCAGTTGCGCGGTCTCGACCAGCAGCTCGAAATGGCCGAACGCACGCAGGCGGCGTACGCGGAGTCGCTGCGCGTGATGGAGCTCAAGTTCGAGCACGGCCGCGTGTCGCAGATGAACGTGGACCAGGCGCGGGCCCGCTACGAGACGGCTGCGGCGCGGATCCCGGCCATCCGCCGCGACATCGCGATACTCGAGAACGGGCTCTCGGTGCTGCTCGGCCGGCCGCCGGGCCCGATCACGCGCGGCAAGTCCATCTTCGAGATCAACCTGCCCGCCATTCCGCCGGGAGTGCCGTCGGACCTGCTCGAGCGCCGCCCGGACCTCCAGCAGGCGGAGCAGCAGCTCGTCGCGGCGAACGCCCAGATCGGCGCTGCGAAGGCGCAGTTCTTCCCCACGATCTCGCTGACCGGCGCGATCGGCAGTGCCAGCACTGACCTCTCGAACCTGTTCAAGGGTCCGGCCGGCACGTGGAACTACGGCGGCGGCATCACGGGCCCGATCTTTTCCAGCGGAGCGGTCTACGGCCAGTACAAGCAGGCGAAGGCGGCGGAAAAAGCGGCGTTGGCCGCGTATCAGCTCGCCATCCGCAACGCGTTCGCCGACGTGGACAATGCGCTCGTCACCCGCACGACGCTCGACGAGCAGGTCGCGGCGCAGTCGAAGCTCGTCGAGTCGCTGCGCAGCTACGAAAAGCTCGCGAAGATGCAGTTCGACGTAGGGCGCGCGCCGTATTCGACCGTATTGCAGGCGCAGCAGCAGCTGTTCCCCGCCGAGCTCGAGTGGGCCGCAGCGCGTGCCCAGCTCTGCGCGTCGCTCGCCGGCATCTACAAGTCCATGGGCGGCGGCTGGGTGGCCGAAGCGGAGAAAATGATTCGGGCACCGGCTGCAGAGTCTGGGGCCGCGGCAACCCGATGAGCGAGCTCGCTGACGAGCGACCCGAAAGAAAATCCGTGGAAGTCTCCATCGACCAGTGTGAAACAAGAGCCGACGACGCGTCGGCGGGAGGATGAAGTGAGGAAGTTGCGCTCTTTCGCGGCGGCGGTGTGCCTGATCGGCCTCGCCGGCTGCCAGACGACCGACCAGCAGCTCGACACCGAGCAGCAGAAGGCCATCCAGACGGCGGTGAGCCGCGTCAGTTTCGACATGAACTGCCCGAGCGCGACGGGCCAGGTGCTTTCGCGACAGATGATCGAGCCCGTGTCGATCCGCTTCGGTGTCCAGCGCGCCGAGTACACGATCGGCGTCGAGGGTTGCGGCCAGCGCCAGACCATCGTGGTCCTCTGTCCGCAGGACGGTAGCGGCTGCTTCGCCGGGGGTTCGCGCGAGTAAGATCGTCCCCCGGAGTCGCTGCCGGCGGTACGGACGCGCAGACCATGAAACCCGAACCACCCGCGCCGCGGGCCGAGCAGGCCCGCATCGGGCAGTCGTCGCCGCGACATGCCGGCGAGTGGAAGGCGATCGGGCCGTGGCTCAGCGAGCGGGCCTGGGGCACCGTGCGCGAGGACTACAGCGCGAACGGCGACGCGTGGCGCTACTTCCCGCACGATCACGCGCGCTCCCGGGCCTACCGCTGGAGCGAGGACGGGTTGGCGGGGCTCTGCGACATCAACCAGCGCATGTGCTTCGCCCTCGCGTTCTGGAACGGGCGCGACCCGATCCTGAAGGAGCGCATCTACGGTCTCGCGGGGCCCGAGGGCAACCACGGCGAGGACGCGAAGGAATACTGGTGGTACGAGGATGCGACGCCGACGGCCTCGTGGCTGCGGTGGCGCTACCACTACCCGCAGGACGAGTTTCCGTACACGCGGCTTCGCGAGGAGAACGCGCGTCGCGGGCGCAACGAGCGCGAGTTCGAGCTGGCGGACACCGGCATCTTCGATGACGGTCGCTATTGGGCGATCACCGCCGAGTACGCGAAGGCGTCGCCCCGCGACGTCTGTATCCGGATCCGCGTCCGCAACGCCGGGCCCGCCGCAGCCGAACTGCACGTCCTGCCGACGCTCTGGTTCCGCAACCAGTGGTCGTGGGGCGGCGATGTCCGTCGTCCGATGGTGCAGGCCATCGGATCCGCTGTGGCGGGCGCGGCGATGGCCGAGGCGGAGGAGTCCAGCGTCGGCCGCTGGGTCCTGGCCGCGGCGGCGGGCCCGGACGGCGCGCTTCCCGAGCTGCTGTTCTGCGAGAACGAGACCAACGCGCCGCGACTGTTCGGATCGCCGACGACGACGCCGTATCCCAAGGACGGCATCAACGACCACGTGGTGCGCGGCGCGGCGACGGTGAACCCGGCTGGGCGCGGGACCAGGATGGCGTGCTGGTATCGCCTGCACGTTGCGGCCGGCGCCGCCGTCGAACTGCGCCTGCGCCTCGTCCGCCAGGACGGAGACGACGCGCCGGACCTCGGCGCCGGTTTCGAGCGCGTGCTGGCCGAACGCGAGTACGAGGCCGACGAGTTCTACGACGGGCTGCGGCCGGACGGCGCCACGGACGACGAGGCGCGGGTCATGCGACAGGCTTTCGCCGGGATGATCTGGAGCCAACAGTTCTACCACTACGACGTCGCGCGCTGGCTCAAGGGCGACGCCGTGACGCCACCCGCAGCGCGGCTGACCGGCCGGAACTCGGACTGGCGCCACGTGGACAACCACGACATCCTCGCAATGCCCGACAAGTGGGAGTACCCGTGGTACGCCGCGTGGGACCTCGCATTCCACTGCGTCGTGCTCGCCCACACGGATCCCGCCGCCGCCAAGCACCAGCTCCTGCTGCTCTGCCGCGAGTGGTACATGCATCCGAACGGCCAGCTGCCCGCCTACGAGTGGGCGTTCGGCGACGTCAACCCGCCGGTGCACGCGTGGGCCGCGCTCGCGGTCTTCTCGATCGATGGCGGGCAGGACTTCGAGTTCCTGGAGCGTGCGTTCCACAAGCTGCTGATCAACTTCACCTGGTGGGTGAACCGCAAGGACGCGCTCGGCGACAACATCTTCGAGGGCGGCTTCCTCGGGCTCGACAACATCGGCGCCTTCGACCGCTCCACGCCGCTGCCCGGCGGCTGCACGCTGGAGCAGTCGGACGGTACGGCGTGGATGGCGAAGTACTGCCTCAACATGCTCGAGATCGCCCTGCGCCTGGCGAACCACGACCACGCTTACGAGGACGTCGCCCTCAAGTTCTTCGAGCACTTCGGCGCGATCGCGCGTGCCACGCGCGAACTGTGGAGCGACGACGACGGGTTCTTCT
Source organism: Nevskiaceae bacterium (assembly GCA_037439865.1). Classification (GTDB taxonomy): domain Bacteria; phylum Pseudomonadota; class Gammaproteobacteria; order Steroidobacterales; family Steroidobacteraceae; genus RPQJ01. The sequence continues at coordinate 39 of JBBIVG010000229.1, read as the reverse complement.
ACGACCGGCTGCGCATGCCGGACGGCAGCGCGGTTCCGC
>JBBIVG010000228.1:0-5617 GCA_037439865.1 Nevskiaceae bacterium | reverse complement strand
GCTGCTGTAAAAGTCCACGCGGTTCATCTCCGGGATCGAGCCGCCGGTCAGCGCAAGGTGGTCGTGGGGTCTTGCGCGCGCCATCATCATCGCGAGGTGCAGGCCCGACGTCGCGGACTCGTCGGCGATCACGGCGTGCTCCGGTGTCAGGCGCGCGATCGTCTGGGCCACCGACATGGCCGTGAGCCGGCCGGTGGGTAGTTCGGGCAGCGCGAGCTCGGCTCGAGCAATCGAGGGTGCCGCACCGCCGAGCGCCCGATCCAGCGCGTCCAGCGCCTGCGCGCCGTCCTCGTGCTCGTGGGACAGCTGCGCGATACGGCACCCCTCCGGCGAGCACCAGCTCGCCTTGCCAGGGTAGGCGAAGAAGGACACCGGTGGCTTTGCGCCGACGAGAATCATCTGCTCGATGCCGGACAGCGCCTGCGTGATCTGCTCGGCGAAATAGGGCAGTCGCTCCACGACGACACGCCCGGCACCGCCCTCGGCGTGCGGTGCAAACGTGTCGCACATGAGCCGTGCCCCGGTCTTTGCAGCGATGCGGCCGGCGGCTTCGATACCCGCGCCGCCCAGCGCGGGGCCGCGCAGGAGAATGACCGACCGCTTCCCATTGCGCAGCAGCGTGACGGCTTCCTCGATTGCGGCGTCGGGCACCGCCGCCGGACCGACCCGCGGCAAGGGTTGTGCGGCGTGATGCGCCTCGTTCCATGCGGTGTCCGCGGGTAGGATCAGGGTGGCGATGCCTCCCGGCGCCGCGCAGGCTGCCTGCACGGCTCGGGCCGCGTCTGCAGCCACGCTGCGCGCGCTCTTCGACTCGCAGATCCAGGATGAAACGGGACGCGCAAATCCCACGATATCCGACGTGAGGGGTGCGTCGTACTGCAGGTGATAAGTCGCGTGGTCGCCGACGACATTGACGATCGGCGTCGCGGCACGCCGTGCGTTGTGCAGGTTCGCAAGGCCGTTCGCGAGCCCCGGCCCGAGGTGCAGCAGCACCGCCGCGGGCTTGCCGGCCATGCGCCCGTATCCGTCGGCGGCCCCGGTTGCCACTCCTTCGAAGAGGCAGAGGACCGCGCGCATGCCGGGCGTCGAGTCGAGCGACGCCACGAAATGCATCTCCGACGTGCCGGGATTGCCGAAGCAGATCTCGACACCGCAGTTGACCAGGGTCTGGACGAGTGACTGTGCGCCGTTCATGGCCGGTTCCTCGCGTGGCCGGCCGATTGTCAGGGAAGGAGCACGCATTGACAACGGCTCCGCCGAATATCATAGTGATATCACTTGGTCGCCGGCGCGGTTCGCGCCGCGCGGCGGACCGTTCGAACCGGGAGACTGCAATGAGCGACTACGCCGGACGACGCACCGAGGAAATCGAACGCAGGACGCTGAGCGGCTACCTCATGATCGCCGTCGGGCTCGGAATGCTGCTTGCGGGCGCGTACTTCTTCATCCTCTCGACCGAATCCGGCGCCGGGCCGCTCGGCTTCGCAGTGCCGCTCATGATCCTGGGGGCATTCGTGTTGACCGGTCTCTACATGCTGCAGCCGAACGAGGCCGCGCTCCTGCTGCTTTTCGGCAAGTACGTGGGTACCGATCGCGGCGAGGGGCTGCGCTGGTCGAACCCCTTCTACCGCAAGCGCAAGGTCAGCCTGCGGGCACGCAATCTCGCGTCCGAGCGTCTGAAGGTCAACGACAAGCGCGGCAATCCGATCGAGATCGCCGCCGCGATCGTCTGGCGGGTTCGCGACACGGCGCAAGCCGTCTTCGACGTCGAGAACTACGACGAGTACGTACGCATCCAGGCGGAAGCCGCGGTCCGGCACCTCGCCTCGAACTACGCCTACGACGAGGGCGAGGACCTGCATACGGGCGAGATCACCCTGCGCGCCGGCCAGGAGAGAGTGACCGAGTCGCTGGTGCGCGAACTGACGGATCGTTTCGACCAGGCCGGGATCGTGGTAGAGGACGCCAAGCTGACTCACCTCGCATATGCGCCCGAGATCGCGCAGGTGATGCTGCGCCGCCAGCAGGCCGAGGCCATCATCGCTGCCCGCAGCAAGATCGTGCACGGCGCCGTCAGCATGGTGGAGATGGCGCTCAAGGGGCTGTCTGAGCGCGACATCGTGCACCTCGACGACGAACGCCGCGCGACGATGGTGAGCAACCTGCTCGTGGTTCTGTGCTCGGAGAGCGACGCCCAGCCCGTGATCAACGCCGGGACGCTGTACCAGTAACCCGCGCTCGACGGTCTGCATCCCGGTGGCCAGCCCCGACAAGAAGGCATTTCTGCTGAGGATCGACCCGCAGCTGTGGGCCGAGATCGAGCGGCTTGCGGCGTCGGAACTGCGGAGCGTCAATGCGCAGGTCGAATACCTGCTGCGCGAGTCGCTCGGCAGGCGCGGCATCCAGCCGAGACCGGTGCGGAAGCCGAAGGGACCGCCGGGCCCGTGACGTCGAGGGGCGGCCGGCCGGGGTCTTGCGCACCGGCCCGTCCATCTGCTGCACTCGCCTCATGAGAATCCACCCGCTCGGCTTGAAGGACCTCGCGGCGGTACGGGCCGCCAGTGCCGTCCCGCTCGAGACGCGCTATACCGAGCGCAGCACCTACGAGGTGTTTCGTTCCGGTGCCAATCAATTCGGGAACAGCCCTGCGCTGACGTTCCTGCTGCGCGGCACGCTCGATGAACAGCCCATCGTCTACAGTCACGCGACATTGTTTGCCCGCATCACGCAGGCAGCCAATGCGCTCAATCGTCTCGGGCTTGGGCCGACGGACGTCGTGGCCTACGTGCTGCCGAACCTGCCGCAGACGCACTTCACCATCTGGGGAGGAGAGACCGCAGGCCGGGTCGCCGCGATCAACCCGCTGCTCGAGTCAGAGCAGGTCCTGCGCCTCCTGCGTGCAGTGCGCGCGCGGCTGCTCGTGACCCTCGCGCCCGGCGGTACGCAACTCGACCTGTGGGCAAAGTGCGCGGCCATCGCCGAACAGGTCGGGACGCTCGAGCACATCCTGTGCGTGGATCCGGCGCCACTGGCGACCGGGGCTGCGTCGGCGCGATCGTACAAGCCGCTCGGCCGGATCGCTGTTCACGACTTCGATGCGGTACTCGCGGCCGAGTCGGGCGCGGCGCTTTCGTTCGCGCGCGACATCGCGCCCGACGACATCGCGAGCCTGTTCCACACCGGCGGCACGACCGGCAGCCCGAAAGTTGCACCGCACACGCACGGCAACGAGGTATTCATGGCCTGGGCGGCGGCGAGCGCGCTGGAAATCGAGCCGGGACAGACCACGTTCGTCGGGTTGCCGCTATTCCACGTGAATGCCCCGGTCGCCACCGGCATCGCCGTGTGGGCCGCGGGCGGCAACGTTCTACTTGGAACGCCCGGTGGGTACAGGACGCCCGGGCTGCTCGCGAACCTGTGGGGACTGCTTGCGAGGCACAAGGTACAGGCAATGATGGCCGTGCCGACCATCTACGCTGCGTTGCTCGACGTCCCGATCGGCGATAACGACATTTCCTGCATGCGGCGCTGCTACGTCGGTGCGGCGCCGATGCCGTTGGAGGTGTTCAGGCGGTTCCAGCAGGTGACGGGTCTCACTTTGCTCGAAGGCTATGGGATGACGGAGGGCGCAGCCGTGTCTTCCATCAATCCCGTGCAGGGTGAATCCAAGGTCGGCTCGATCGGTCTGCCGCTGCCGTATGCGGAACTGCGCGTCGGGGTCGTGGAGGGCGCGAGACTGCAGCGAGACGCAGCCGTGGGCGAGGTGGGCGCTCTGCTGATGCGCGGGCCGAACGTGTTTCCCGGTTATCTCGAGCAGGTGCACGACGCAGGTGCGTGGGTCGTGGACGCGGAGGGCGGGCGCTGGTTCAACTCGGGCGACCTCGCGCGCACGGACGAGGACGGCTACCTTTGGCTCGCAGGCCGCGCGAAGGACCTCATCATTCGCGGCGGACACAACATCGACCCGCAGGTGATTGAGGAGACACTCTGCGAGCACGCCGACGTGGCGATGGCGGCGGCGGTCGGTCAGCCGGATGCGCACGCGGGGGAAGTGCCGATCGCGTTCGTTCAATTGCGGGAGGGCGGGACGGCGACGGGTGATTCGTTGCGTGACTTCGCAGCGGCGCGGATCGCGGAGCGCGCGGCCATTCCCGTGCGCATCGAGGTCCTGCCGCAGATGCCGGTGACCGCCGTGGGCAAGATCTTCAAGCCGCGCCTGCGGCATCTGGCCATCGAACGAGTGCTCGGGGACGCGCTGCGCGTGGCCGGCATCGTCGCCGAGGTCGAAGCGCGCGACGACAAACGGAACGGAACCGTGCTGCGGGTGCGCCTCGTCGACGCATCCAAACGAAATGCGGCCTGCGACACACTGGCGCGTTTCACGACACGCGTCGATTTCGAAACGACCCCGGATTGAAGAGAGCGCGCTGGCCTGGCGCCAGTTGCCGGTTCACGGCTGCGGTCGCTCTCGTTCCCGGAATTGCTGACGACATCACACTCCATGCTCGTCGTTCCGTAAACCGTGATCGAGTACGCCAATCGCGGCGCTCGCCGCGTCTAGCATCACTTCCCGCCAGATTATGACCGCACGCCGCTCACAGCTGCGGCCGGGTCGGCGCCGAGCGTGGGTCGAACAGGCCCCTTCAGGAGTCGCGCGAGCGTTCGAAGAATGCAGCCCAATCCCGAACCGCCTGCAGCCAGCCATGCCGCGCGACAAGCGAGGCAGGAGGCCGCGCGCGTCGAACGCGTGCTCGGCGTCCGACCCGTGGTCCCTGCGGTCGACCGTCAAGAGGGTGACGACCGATCGCCCGTACTGAGGCGGCCGAGGGGACCTTACGTCCCGGTGCGGGCGAAGTTCGTGATGGCACTGTCCGTCAGCCTCGCCTGGACGCTGCTTTCGACCGCCATGTCCCTGCCCTGGCTCCGGGATCTCGCCGGTCTCGTCGGCTGGCCCGTGGCCGTCTTCGCCGTCGCAGGCATCGCGCTCCTGCCCGGCATGATGAATGCTTTCCTGGTGACGGGACTGCTGCTCGACCGCCGGCCTTCCCGGCGGCCGCTCATGGAATTCCCGGGTATCTCGATACTCGTCGCGGCCTACAACGAGGAGACTTCAATCGCCGACACGCTTCGGTCGATTGCGGAACAGCGCTATCCCGGCGATTTCGAGGTCATCGTCGTCGACGACGGGTCGAAGGATTCAACGGCCGCCGTGGTCGAGGCCAATCGCTACCCATGGCTGCGCGTCCTGCGACAACCCTTCAACATGGGCAAGGCGGCGGCGTTGAATCGCGGCCTCGCCGAATCGAAGCACGATTACGTGATCACGCTGGATGCGGACTCCTACCTGTACGGGGACGCCCTGCAGCGGCTCGTCGAACGCTACTTCAACGACCCTGCGACGACGCGGGCCGTGGCGGGCACCATGCTCGTGCGGAACTCACGGAAAAACTTCGTCACACGCACGCAGGAGTGGGACTACTTTCACGGCATCGCGGCGATCAAGCGCGTCCAGTCGATGTTCCAAGGGACGATGGTCGCGCAGGGCGCATTCTCGATGTACGACCGGACGGCGCTCGAGGAGGCCAATACGACACTCGGCCTCGCCCTGGCCCCCGAC